>JBATKC010000119.1:0-15330 GCA_049669065.1 Gammaproteobacteria bacterium | reverse complement strand
ATGTCGGCTCATCACATCCTGGGGCTGTAGCAGGTCCCAAGGGTATGGCTGTTCGCCATTTAAAGTGGTACGCGAGCTGGGTTTAGAACGTCGTGAGACAGTTCGGTCCCTATCTGCCGTGGGCGTTAGAAACTTGAGAAGAGCTGCTCCTAGTACGAGAGGACCGGAGTGGACGTACCTCTGGTGTTCCGGTTGTCACGCCAGTGGCATTGCCGGGTAGCTATGTACGGAAGGGATAACCGCTGAAAGCATCTAAGCGGGAAGCCCCCTTCAAGATTAGGTTTCTCTGGGGACTCGATCCCCCTGAAGGGCCGTTGAAGACTACAACGTTGATAGGCTGGGTGTGGAAGTTCAGTAATGGATGAAGCTAACCAGTACTAATTGCCCGTGAGGCTTGACCATATAACACCCAAACAGTCTCTTGAGACTGAGGTGTTGGTCGAATGAACGCGACAGTACACCAAATTGCAGTTTTCCAAATTCGCAGCATTCCGTCTGATTAACGGGGTGCGACATGCGAGCCAGTTTGCCTGGCGGCAATAGCGAGCGGGAACCACCCGATCCCATTCCGAACTCGGAAGTGAAACTGCTCAGCGCCGATGGTAGTGTGGGGTTTCCCCATGTGAGAGTAGGTCACTGCCAGGCATCTAAATCAAAAACCCCTGTCGGAACATTCCGGCAGGGGTTTTTTTATGGTTCTTCGAAGATTTCCGTGGAGATTCTGACCTGCTCCCCTGTAGCCGCCCCGAGCCGAGCGCCCCGGGGTCAGTAGCCGCCCTTCGGCGGACCGACAGTCCGGTTTAACGATGCTGAAACATCATGGCTGTAGTCTCCGCGGATCAGGCAAGAAACAACCCACGGAGCTTCCCAATGAGACACCTTCTGATCACCACGCTGGCGGTCGGGGCCATCGGCTTTTCCGGTCCGGCCGCCGCCAACGGATTCAATCTGCCGCCGCTGACGCTCACGCCGATCGGCACCTACGAATCCGGGATCTTCGATGAGAGTGCCGCCGAGATCGTGGCCTTCGACCCGCGCACCGACCGCGCTTTCGTGGTCAACGCCAACGACGCCACCGTGGACGTCCTGGATCTCAGCGATCCGTCGAATCCGGTCAAGGCAGATTCCATCGACGTGACCCAGGCGGGTGCGTCCCTCGGGGCCGCCAACAGCGTGGCCGTGGCCCGGGGCATCCTCGCCGTGGCGATCGAGCGGGATCCGAAACAGGCTGACGGCATCGTCGCTTTCTATGCCACGAACAGTCTTGCACTGCTGGGCACGGCGGATGTGGGCGCGCTGCCGGACATGCTCACTTTCACCGCCGACGGCAACACGGTGCTGGTAGCCAACGAGGGCGAGCCCAGTGACGACTACGCCGTCGATCCGGTGGGCTCGGTTTCGATCATCGACCTGTCCAGGGGCGTCGGTAAGGCCAGCGTCAGGACCGCCGGCTTCGAGCGCTTCAACAACAAGAAGGACAAGCTCATCGCCCAGGGCGTGCGCATCTTCGGCCCCGGCGCCAGCGTGGCCCAGGACCTGGAACCGGAATACATCACGGTGGAAAAGGACGGCAAACGGGCCTATGTAGCGCTCCAGGAGGCCAATGCCCTGGCAGTCCTCGATGTGCGCCAGGCGAAGATCAAGAGGATCATCGCCCTGGGCACCAAAGACCACAGCGAGCCGGGCAACGAGCTCGACGCCAGCAACCGGGACGATGCCATCAACATCCGCAGCTGGCCGGTCCTGGGCATGTATCAGCCCGACGCTATCGCCTCATACCAGCGCAACGGCCGGACATATATCGTGACCGCCAACGAGGGTGACAGCCGCGATTACGACGGATTCTCGGAGGAGGACCGCGTCGGTGATCTGCCGCTGGACCCGAATGTATTCCCGGACGCGGCAGCGTTGCAGCTCGACGAAAATCTCGGGCGTCTCAAGACCACCGTCGTCAACGGTGACACCGATGGAGACGAACTCTACGAGGAAATCTACGCCTATGGCGCCCGCTCGTTTTCGATCTGGAGCCCCCAGGGCAAGCTGATCTTCGACAGCGGCAACGAGTTCGAGTCCATCACCGCCTCGTTACTGCCGGACGACTTCAATTCCACCAACGACGAGAATGACAGCTTCGACAACCGCTCGGACGACAAGGGTCCGGAGCCGGAGGGTCTGGCGCTCGGCGAGCTGTTCGGCCGCACCTACGCCTTCATCGGGCTGGAGCGGATCGGCGGCATCATGGTCTATGACATCACCGATCCCCGTGCGCCGGTGTTCCAGTCCTATGTCAACAACCGGGACTTCAGTGCCGCGGACGTTTCCCAGGGCGGTGCGGGCGATCTCGGGCCCGAGGGCCTGACGTTCGTGCCCTGGTGGCAGAGCCCCAACTGGCGACCACTGCTCATCGTCGGCAACGAAGTCAGCGGTACCACGACGGTCTTCCAGATCGGTTTCCCGCAATAACCCGGACGCGGCGCCGCTGGCAGGCGGCGTGGAAATCCCAGGGGCCGGCGGGCCGGCTCTCGCTCACGCCGAGAGCCCGGACCTCCGGCCCCGCTTCTTTCCACCCTCAACCGGGCGGGTAGACGTAGCTGGCCTGGATACCCAGCGGCAGTCCCAGGGCCCAGTAGCCCAGCAGGAACAGCGACCAGACGATCAACATCACGACCGAGTAGGGCAGCATCATGGCCACCAGGGTACCGATGCCGGAGGCCTTGAAGTAGCGCTGGCAGAACACCACGATCAGCGGGAAATAGGGCATCAGCGGCGTGATGATATTGGTGGTGGAGTCGCCGACCCGGTAGGCGGCCTGGGTCAGGTCCGGCGAGATGCCCAGACTCATCAGCATGGGCACCAGGATGGGCGCCAGCAGGGCCCACTTGGCGGAGGCCGAGCCCACCAGCAGGTTGACCGTGCCCGTCACCAGGATGATCCCCAGCAGCGTGAAGCTGGGCCACAGACCCATGCTCTTGAGCCAGTTGGCGCCCTCGATGGCGATCAATGCGCCCAGGTTGGACTGGCCGAAAGCGAAGATGAACTGGGCGGCAAAGAAGGCCATCACCATGTAGTAGCCCATGTCGCTCATGGACTTGGTCATGCCGGCGATGATGTCCCGATGGGTCTTGACCGTGCCCGAGGCGTAGCCGTAGATGATGCCGGGCACCAGAAAAAGCAGGAAGATCAGCGGCACGATGGAACGCATCAGCGGCGCGCCGAAGCCGGCCAGTCCGCCCTCCTCGTCCCGCCAGGGGGAACCATCCGGGATCACCGAGACCAGCAGCAACACTAGCAGGATCACCATGGAGGCCAGCGCGATGCGCAATGCATGCCGTTCGCGATCGGTCAACGCGTCCATGGTCGGCAGGTCGTCCGTCTCCCCGTCGACGGGCGTGGATTGCAGCCGCGGCTCCACGACCCGGTCGGTGAGGAACCAGCCCAGCCCGATGATCAGCAGCGACGAGGCGGTGGTGAAGAAGTAATTATTGAGGGGATTGACGGTATGGGCCGGGTCCAGCACCTGGGCGCCGGCGGCCGTCAGACCCGCCAGCAGCGGATCCAGCGCCGAAGGGACAAAGTTGGCCGAGAAACCGCCGGAGACGCCGGCGAAGGCCGCGGCGATACCTGCCAGCGGATGCCGGCCGGCGGCATAGAAAATCACGCCGCCGATGGGGATCACCAGCACATAGCCGGCATCCACTGCCGAATGACTGACGATACCCACCAGGATCAGCATGGGGGTGAGCAGCCGGCGGTTGGTGAATGAAAGCAGTGCGCGCAGGGCCGCGTTGATAAACCCCGTGTGCTCGGCCACACCGATACCCAGCATCGCCACCAGCACCACGCCCAGGGGCGGGAAGCTGACGAAAACCTGCACCATCTGGGAGAGGAAACCAGTGATCTCCCGGCCCTGGAGCAGGTTGTTGACCACGATGGGCTCGCCGCTGCGCGGATCGATGGCGGAGAACTGGACGTCGGCCAGAAACGCCGAGAAACCCCAGGTCAGCAGCAGGAAGATGAAGAACAGGATCGCGGGATCGGGCAGCTTGTTGCCGGTCCGTTCGATCCAGTCCAGGGTGCGGTTGAGCCAGCCACGATCGGCGGCGGGCAGCGTGTCGCCTGTTTCGGTCATTGTTCTTTTTCCCCGGAGAAAATCCGGGGACAGTATACGAATTTTCCGCCTCAGGGCCTCGTCGAAAGCCGTCGACGTGCCAGCCGCGGACGCGTTGTCGCCATGGCTCGCCGGCCGGACTGGCCGGGCCGGCGGTTCTTGCAGACGAAACACCTCTGACACACAGCGGCGCTATCACTGTGCGCCGACGCGGCACTGCGCGTCGATGCGGCCGCGGTGCCGGTCAGCTGTGGATATAGCTCTCCAGCTGCTCGATGGTCTCCTGCTGGTCGGAGATGATCGCCTTGACCAGATCGCCGATCGAAATCACGCCAAGGACCTCACCGGCATGCTCCACCGGCAGATGGCGGATGCGTTTCTCGGTCATCCGCTTCATGCAGGTCTCGACGGTGTCCTCGGGGTGGGCGAACACGACCTCTGTGCTCATGATGTCCCGCACCGGCGTGTCCCTGGCCGTGCGGCCCTTGAGCAGCACCTTGCGGGCGTAATCCCGTTCCGAGATCACGCCGCAGATCTTGCCGTCCTTCATGACCAGCAGGGCGCCGACTCCCCGCAGCGCCATCTCCTTGAGGGCGTCGAATACCAGCAGGTCCGGGTCGATTGACCAGATCTGGCCCGGCTTGGTTTGCAGCAATTGTCTGACTGTTTTCATAGATCTCTTCTGTCTGGTGGACCCTGTATGGACGAAGACTACGCCCTTCCCGGCCTAAAATCATATAGCCAAAAGGCGTAGTCTGCAGGACCCATGTTGGGTCCAGGCGGCGCGCCCCGTCACTCAAATATGGCGAGGGAACTTCCGATGCAACTCATCGCGGAGCTTGCGCGCGATCTTTTTGAATCCCTTCGAGGTCGGATGGATCTCGTCGCCCCAGTCCTTCGAGCGGGTCAGCGTGCCGCGGGTCTCCACCACCGCGAATTTCCTCAATCCTCTCCCGGTGCTCACCAGCCCGTCCGCGAACTGGTCCATGACGATGCGGATGATGCCGCGGTGGAACTTCTTGTCGATGCCCTTCAACGCGGGCTTGATCCAGGGACCTTTGCGGATGCCGAGTTTCCTGACCTTGCGCCCGTCCGGGAACGGGATGTCGTAGGTGTGGGTGACAATCTGACAGCCCGGCCGATAGCGGTCCCGTAGGTCCGTCAACTCGGTGTGATAGCCGCATACCCGATCGACGGTCGAACGCAAGGCATTGAAGTCGATAAAGGATGACGCGTCGACGCCGCCCGGATTGGGCCGGATGATGGTCTTCAGGGCATCGATGACGTCGTTGCCGCCGCCGCTGAACAGCAGCAGCTGGAAATCCGCATTGTCGTTCTTGAGCCGGTCCCGAAGCCGGCGCCGCTGCTTGCCCGAGAGCATATCCGCCGCCGTGTCACCCACATCGTCGACGCGGTAGACGGCGAATCTTGCGCCCATGAACTTCACCAGCCAGGTGGGGATGCTGGTGCGGTTGAACAGGCCCGGGAAGGCGAACCAGGAATCGCCCTCGACATAGACCCGGAGCCAGTCCGGGTGGTCTCTGACCGTCCGGGCAAACCGGACCCAGGGGTTTGACGTCGTTCCGTTGCTCATGTTCCGCCTGGCCTTCCTGACGAGTATCTGATCCTCTCGGCCCATCCCGTTTACCCATCCTCTGCACGCAGCAGCCGGGAAGTCGCACAGCAAGGCATCCGGACGGTGGGACGGGCGCCTGACTGGACCGTCCACCTCCGGATCCACGAGAGCCTGTCCCGCCGTGCCGTGCGGTGCGGTGGACAGTACCATCCCGCACCGACAAAAAAAGAGCCCGCCCGTTTCCGGACGGGCCCCAGGCCCATCATAAGTCGTGGTTTCGGTCGTCGGTGGTCAGTCGTCCTCGTCTTCGTCCTGGTCGTAATCCAGCTCGAGGAACAACAGCTGCCCGCCCTCGACCAGATCACCGTCGTTGATCCGCGACTGAGGATTGATATCACTCTGGTCCTCGATGCCGTGGGCCTGGACGTCGAACAGGAACAGCGTGCCCGGATCTTCGTCGAACAGCTCGGAGACGTCGAGGATGCCCGAGGACTCCCACGCACCGACGATCCCGGCATCCACGTCCGTGCCCTCATAGGGAGCGTCGATGGAGCCGTCAAAGACCGCAGTGCGGTCGATATTCGCGACCCGCTCGATGTCCCCGCTGACGGGATCCAGCCGGACGATGCCGGCTTCGTTCGGATTGATCGCACCGGGACCGAACAGAGGTTCTTCCGTGCCGAGGGTATCCGTCTCGGCCCGGTCCTCCTGGACATAGATATAGCCGTCATCGGCCCAATCCAGGTTGTCCGGTGAGCGCAGGGCCCGGGTCGGGTCGGCGTCACCGTCGTAGACGATGGTGACGTCGGCGGTCATCTTCCTGAAATTGGTCTTGATGGTGTACGTCGTACCAAAGGTATCGGCGCCGTCACCCGTGTCGGAATCCACAGCGTAGGTATCCACGCCGGTGGATGCCATCACAGCTTCTGTACCGTCTTCGGGATTGGTGGCCACATCTTCAGGCCGGGAGAAGCCGAACGCGCCCAGATCCTCGGCCTGGATCCAGAGATTGCCCTGGGTCGGGAAGCCGTATTCGTCGTAGCCGAAGGCGCCGAATTCGTCAGCCAGCCAGGGCTTCGGCGAGTTGTCTACCTGCACCCACTTGCCGGAACGGCTGCCGCTGCCGCGGAAATCCAGCGGCGTCCGGTCGCCGGTGTCCGACACCCAGACGTAGAGCTTGCCGCCGGACAGTCCATTGCGCTCGACGAAGTTACCCTTGCGCTTCTTCTTGCCCACATACAGGAACAGAGGCGCCGCCTCGTCCTCTCCGTCATTGTCGAAATCAAAAGGCGAGGAGTCATCCGCCAGCAGGACCGCGACCCGGGACGCATCACCCGTGTCGAGCAGGGTCACGTTCTCCCATGCGCCGCGCCCCAGCCAGGGGAGCTGCCAGAGTTCGCCGGTCTCCACATCCAGGGCCCACTCGGCGCCGCCCACGGGGTTGAAAAAGCCACCGTCTTCCTCGCCGGCGAAATAGATGGTGTCTTCAAGACCCCGGGCCCGGCCTTTGCCGCGGCTCCTGCCGCGATTGAATTCGCCTGCCTCCACCAGCTGGCCCGAGCAGAAACGGCTGAAGCCACCGAAGCCTTCGAGCAGGAAGCTGGTGTCGGATGCCACCTCGCCGTTGGCGTCATATATCGTGTTGTAGGCCAGCCCGGCATCGGTGATTCTCCTCTTCTCTTTGTCGATATCGAAATAGGAGATACGGGCGCCGGTCATGGTGAAGGTCCCGCCTATGCCGTCGCTGACCTCGTAGGCGTTGCCGCGGAAATTCAGCAGCTCGTGATTGGCGAAGACGCGGATGGTCCCCTCGTCGTCGTCATCGCCTTTGCGGCGGTCACGGCCTCTGCGCCTGTCGTCATCATCATCGTCATCGAGTTCGTAGGCGCCGAGACCATCGAGGATACCCACCGGCGTGTAGTCGCCCTTGGTGGACGAGTTCAGCGCGCCGGTGGCGCCGGAGAAGGTTTCACCGATGGTCAGCAGCGGATCGGACACCGACCAGCCGGGGGCGACGCCAACGGCCATGGGATCCACATCGATGGGCGGCGGTGCGGCCAGTACAGGGGTTGCGGCCAGAGCCAGCGCCAATGCGACGCCACGGCCCGGCAAGGCTTCCGTTTTCATACACTGTCTCCTGAGGTTGTCCCGAACGGGAAACTGAACAGTACGCAGCGCTTGTTTAGGCAGGATGAAACAGGGATTGCAATCGGGTTTCGAATCCTCGAGATTTGCTTGCAGAAACCGGCACAAGCCAATGATTCGCAGTACGGTCACCGGGCGGAGCGCCGCCATGCGGTCAAGATCCGGAGACGGTCGCCCCCTCGCAGGATTGAGGCGGCCTGGTTGCTGTGACGAACCCCGCTGAGAGGCGGGGGTCCGGTGGCTCATCCGGCGGCCCGGGCACGCTCGATGACCTGATCGAGCCGATGCTGGTGGGATCCGGACCAGTAGACCTTGCCGCAGTCATCGCAGCGGCTGAAGTCCCGGTAGACCAGGAACACCTGCAGCGGCACGTCTCGCGCCGCATCGAAACGGTCGATGGGATTCAGCGGTCCGTTGCACCCCATGCAGCGAGTGTAGGGACGAAGCCTGCCGCTCAGGTCCAGGGCGCGGACTACCTCTTCGACCTGTTGCACGGGATCCGTAGCCCGCACCCAGTAACCGTGAGTGACGCTGCCGTGGCGCAGGATGCCCCGGTCGCGAGTTAGGATGATGCGCCGCTCGCCCGCCGCCAGATCGATGATGGTCTCGTCGTCAAGATCGTTGCGCCAGACTGCGTCGAATCCCAGCAGGCGCAGATAGCGGGCCAGCGTGCCCAGATGGACGTCCAGTACGAAGCGCGGCTCCCGCAGGGGTTGCGGGCGCAGGCGCTGGACCGGCGCGATATCCAGCCCCTCGAACACGGGATACACCGCCACCCGCTCGCCGCCGGCCAGCCGATGACCGAAGCCGACAGAAAGCCCATCGACCAGGATGAGGTCGATTTCGGTATGGGGGACACCGATGGCCTCGATGGTGTCCTTGACTGACGGGTTGCCGCTGAAGGCGTGCTCGAAACTGACCTTGCGCCGGTCCGCAGGCAGGAAGTCGTTGAGTTCCTCGTAAAACCGGAACATGGCCACCCGCTGCCGCGGCGCGTGGAGGTCCGCCGGTTGAGGATGCTTGGGTGACAGTTGCGTCATCAAACTTGCGCCATCTAATTGGAAATATGGCACAAGGGATCGGCCTCGGCTCAGCGGGCCGTACCGGATGGCTGCATCAGAGCACAATCCAGGGTGCTGATGTTCCTGCGCTGGCTGCTGCCGAGCACACAGGGGAGAGACTGATGACGCTGGCTATGCCCTGACCGCAGCGTCCGGCGAGCGCTCAATCAGGAGCGGTCGTCGCCCTCGCCAGAAGGCCGGCTGACGGAGTGGGTGAGGCGCTCGACCATGGTGGAGACGGTTCGCACCGGATGGGCGGCCAGTTCGCCGATGAAATCCGGGGTGATCGCCACCCCTTTCGCCACGGCGCCGAGGAGCTCCAGCATGGCATCGACGACTTCGGCCGTATCGTCTCCGGGGATCGGGAAATCCAGGGTCAGCACGCCATGATCCGTCTCGACCTGACCGGCCACCAGGTAGTCTTTTGGCAGACCCGGGATCTGGCGGTTGTCGGCCATCACCTGGGCGCGGATCCTGCGGATGCCCCGCTCCGAGGCGGCATCGACGATGCGCGCGAGGAGAAGGCGGCCGACGCCGCGCTGCTGCCACGCATCGGCTACCAATCAACTGGCCCGCCGCCTTGGCAAAGGTGTCCTTATAGATGCGGTAGTCATCTGAATCCTTCACCAGAGCATAGTAGCCCTGCGCACCGGCTCCTGGGTCAGCCGGACGCGGCGTTGCGGGCCTGACCCGCGCTGGAGGCAGTCCGCTTCGCGTTGGTGTCGCTGCGCGACTCCTATCTGCGTGTTCCGACACACGCAAGTCGGGTCACTGCCAGGCATCTAAATCAAAAACCCCTGTTGGATCGTTCCGGCAGGGGTTTTTTTATTGGCCTCTCACATGGGGAAACCCCACGCATTGGCTATGTGGGGTTTTGTGCGGCGTTGCGCGCGTGACCCGCGCCCGAGGCAGCGCGCTTCGCGTTTGCGTCGCTGCGCGACTCACATCTGCGTGTTTCGACACACGCAAGTCGGGTCACTGCCAGGCATCTAATCAAAAGCCCTCGCCGGTTTCGGCGAGGACGCTTACGACCGGACTATTGCGCCAGACTCCATTTTTGGGGGTCGCGCCATTTGGCATTGGGTGGCTCTTCCATGCCCGGTCGGGCGAAATTGAGATAACCGAAGTAACTCATAATCCGGCGATTATCGACGCCGGCAATCTCCCGGCGCCCATGCAGAAATCTCGTATTGTCGAGCATAAGCAGATCGTGCTTTCTCCATCTGATGGGCTGTTCCAGCTTGTCGGCGACCTGTTTTACTGCGTCAATCAACTCATCAGGCACTTCGGTACCATCTGCGAAAACAGGAAATTTCTTCAGCCCCTGGCCGTAGCGGGCGAAAAACAGGAAATTGCCCCAGGCCAGACGATCCGCAAACATCGGCTGGTGCAAGGCCGGTGTCGTAAATATCTCGCAGACATGTCGCTTGGTGCGAACAAAACGGAAAGGACAGTCTTCCGGCGGCGTAGCCAGCTGCTCATTGCTCGGCTCTTCTGTGCCCAGCCAAAATCGCAGACTGCTTTTTTCCGCCTTGGTCGCGTACATCAAGCGGCGTGATGCGAAAGCATCGAAAATATCAGGCGGCAACAGATCGACGATTTCCACGCCATCGCATATCGTCGTCTCACCGCCCGTCGTGGGTGGATTCAGACAGCCGAACCAGCAGATATCGGGTTTCCACGGCAGGCGAGACATTTCCGGGTGCAGCGGGAATGCTCGCAATCCAGGATCAACGAATTGAATGCCGTTGGCCTGATCAAGCGTCACCCGGCCTGGACTGCCATTCAGCACGGAGTGGGTGCAGAAACGACGGGTCATCGCGGCGAACTCTTCCAGGCTGAGGTCAAAGCCACTGAAAAGCAATGCGCCGTGGACTTTGTATAGTTCTTTTATTTCTTCGCCATCCAGCTCGCCCAAGGACTCGCCTTTTTTATCGGACGATACACGGACCCAATATCGGGCATTTTTTTCCGGTAGTTCAATTAAGGCCATTTTAACCGCCTGAGTTGCATTGTCTGGCAATGGCGAGTGCTATCGACTGTAGCATGGCTACCGTCCGTTAGCGGACATTCACGTGTTCATCTCCCGTGAAAAAGGTGTCAGGTCTATTTTGTTCTAAAAAACCTGGCACCTCTTTCATCGCCGTGCCATAGCGGGTTCTGATGCGGTACACTCGGCATCGATTCAGGGTCGCTGGCTCCGGCTATACGGAAGCGTCAGATCCAGCGGTTCATGCACCCTGAGTCGTAAGTCAATCAAAAAGGGGAGAAACAGAATGAGAAAGACACTATGCGCCGTCATGTTGCTGCTGCCGCTGAGTTTGTTTGCAGATCATCTGGACGTGATCCAGACTGAACTCCGGGACGGCTGCTCGATGGAGAAATACGTGAAGCTCAAGAATGACTTCAACGAGCAGTGGGGCAAAAAGAACGGCTACCTGGCGGAGGTGATAGCGCCGGTCCAGAGCCATGATCTGAAGACGATATACTGGATTGGCAGATCCGCGAATGCGGCCGCATTTGGCAAGGCTTGGGACACGTGGCGTGACGAACTGGCCGATCCGAACACGGTGGCCGGCAAACTGGCAGCGCGATTCGAAGAGTGCAGCATTGACGTCTCGCGACGGGGCTACGACGTCTACTGAGACTGCCCGATTGCGGAATGCAGAAGGCCCCGCCACTGGCGGGGCCTTTTCAATCCGGGGACAGTTTACCTATTCCCTTTTTTCTGGCGCCGGCTCAACAGGGCACGCGAACCAGGCGAGCTGTCTCTGCATTACGCCCTCGGGGTCAAGGTCACAGTCCCCAGGCGAAGCTAGAATTCTATTGCCGCGACCTGTTCATCAGACAAACCAAAGCGCGCCAACAGCGGATTCCAGCGAGGATCGGCGTGCAGGCCCTTTAGAAAAGGATCAGACCTTATACCGCTGGTCCGTTGGTTTTCGTCCGCCGCCCGATACAGCCATTCAAATGCCGCATCCGGGTCGTCCTTCGAGGCATATACGCTGGCAATAAGATACGCGCGATCATCCGCGAACTGATCCGTCATCGTCGTCACGGCTTGGTTCGATTCCTCCGATCGATCTAATCTGGCGTAGGCGATAGCCTGTACAAACAGCCGGTACAGCGCCCAATCTGTTTTTCCAATTTCCTCGATCGCGTTTTCGGGTTGTCCGGAGAGCAGATACGCCGCCGCGAGATTCACTCGCGCCGATACATTTTGCGGGGCTAGCTCTACCGCTTTGCGCGCCGCATCTATGGCATCATCGAACCTGCCGGCACGCGCAAGCTGGTCAGACAAGTTACTGTGACCGACTGTGGAGATGGGGTTGAGTGCCAGGCTGCGACGTGTCAGGTCGATGGCGTCGTCAACCCGTCCAAGCTTGTTTGCAAGAACCGCCGCATTACTCAGGATGATGGGATTGTCGGGGGAAAGAGCCAGGGCCTGGCGGAAGTACTCGGCCGATGCAGCATAGTCCCGCTCGTATTGCATCGCCACCCAGCCGCGAGCCGAATACGCAAGCGCATAGCTGGGATCAATCTCCAGCGCCTTCTCTACAGCAGCCAATGCCTGCTCATTCGCCTCACGGTATGGCAGTTGACCCGTAAGCGCCTGGTTCGAATAGGTGGCACCGAGCAAGTTCCAGGCTGGAGCGTAATCGGGATCTATCGCAAGCGCACGCTGAGAATAGTCCACGGCTTTGTCGTAGCCATCACGGGTGCGTTGCTGATAAAAATGCAGTGCGTAGAGGAATGCGGAAAACGCTTCCGGGTCCGTTTGCCGTGCGCGGGGCGGTTCGCCAAGCATGGAAACACGCAATGCGCCGACCACGGCTTGCGCTATTTCGTCCTGCACCGCGAAGATGTCGTCCATGTCACGGTCGTAGGTCTCCGACCAGAGATGAAACCCGCTGTCGACATCGATCAGCTGAACGGTAATCCGGAGTCGATTGCCAGACTTGCGGACGCTGCCCTCGAGTACGTTGGCGACATTCAGGGATCGGCCTATGGCCGGGATGTCCAGGTCTTTTCCCCTAAACGAGAACGAAGACGTCCTTGCCGTCACCCGTAACTCCGGGATGGCAGCGAGCAAATTGAGCAATTCTTCGGATAGTCCCTCGGAAAAATAGACGTTGGTCGGATCATCGCTAAGGTTCACAAACGGCAACACGGCGATCGATCGTTCCGGAGTGACCGCCGACTCATCCACGATTGCGTTGTCTAAGGAGGGCGTCTCGGGTATGACTCGATCCAGGACCACGACCCCCACGGCCAGCACCAGCATCACGATGATCAGGATGTTGATCTTGCGCCCGGTCGAAGGCGTTTCCCCGCTCCTGCTGATATCTGCTTCGCGCCGCAGTCCATCCGGGGTCAGCTCGAAAACCCAGGAAAATATCAGCACCATCGGAAACCCGAGGGTCAGGATGATGACCAGCAGGCGCATGCCCCAGGAGGGCACATCAAATGCGTCAAGCAGAATATCCGCAACCTGCAACACCAGCCAGGATGCGACAAGATAGAGTGCTGCCACTCTGATGACGTTGCGACGTCGAAGCTCTTCAAGAAATGACATCGTTGCAACTGCGCCGTTATGAGGTCGGAAAGATATCGAGTCGAAATGCGGGGACAGTTTACCAATTTTGACAGGCCTCTCCGGGACCTGCGGTAAACAGAGGCGGGCCTGTTATTCGCAAGTGCGGAGGCAGGTGGCCTGTTCCCCTCAATCGCGCCGCAGCACCGGCGGGCAGGCGAAATGAGCAGACTCTCCCCGTAGTCGCGGTCGCCCCTAATCGGGCAGCGATATCTCGAACTCGATGGCCGAAAGCTGTGCGGGCGATCTGCCAATACGCTCCAGGAACAGTCGCCACCGCGGATCATCGTACAAGTTCTCGAACAATGGGTCGCCAACGGTCTCGGACAGGCCCGGGTCATTGGTGGCGATTGCCTTGTCCAGCCAGCCGAAGACCTCGTCCGGCTCACCGCGATAGGCGTGGATGGCAGCGATATTGACAGCGGCATACTGCTGGTATTTTTCGATCAACTCTGCCAGCACAGCATCTGATTCATCGAACCGGCCGAGGGCGTAATACACCAACGGTAATTCGATCAGTGTCCAGTCGGATTGCTCTTGCTCGATGATCGCCAACGCTTCTTGCGGCTCGCCCTTGAGCAAATACGCTCGGCCCAACAGGCCATACGCACCGATACCGCCCGGGCTCAGGCTCAGCGCCGTCCGGAACGAGGCGATCGCACTATCGAACTGTCCCGCAGAGTAATAGCAGAGAGCAAGCATGCGATGGGCGGATGCGTTGACCGGATCGCGGGCGATGGCGTCATTGATCAGCACTATCGCCTCGTCGATGCGCCCGAGCCCCATCGCAAATGCGGCCGCAAGCTTCTGGATATCGGTATCGGTCGGGTCCAGCGCCAATGCGTGTTCAATGTAACGCGCCGCCGCCGCCAGATCCCGGTCGAAAAGCTCGGCGATCTGGCCCAGCCGGGCGTGGGCCACCGCACTGTCGGGATCGATAGCCAGCGCCCTGGTGGCCGCCTCGCGAGCGAGGGTGTAGCCCTCCTCGACGGGTCGCTCAGCCTTGTTGGCCTGGCTGACGTAGATTGAGGCCAGGCCGTTCCAGGCTGCGGCGTAGTCCGGGTCGATGGCGAGGGCCTGCTCATACAACGCCTGCGCTCTCGCCCATCCCTCCGCGGTGCCCAGGCGTCCCAGATGACGCGCCTGCAGAACAAGTATGTAGGCTTCGGGGTCGGATTCCTCGACCTTCGGTGCCGCGCCCAGCAGCGTGACTTTCAGTTGTGCCACCACTTCATTGGCAATCTCGTCCTGAACCGCAAAGATATCCTCCAGCGTGCGGTCGTAGGTCTCCGACCACATGTGATAACCGTCTTCCGCGTGGATCAGCTGGGCGGTGATCCGTACCTGGTTGCCGGATCTGCGTACCGAGCCCTCCAGCACGTGGGCCACCTTGAGGATGTCGCCGACTTCAGATATCTGCAGGTCCTTGCCCTTCAGAGAAAACGATGAGGTCCGGGCCGCGACCTTGAGCTGTGGCACCTTGGCCAGCAGATTCAGCAATTCTTCGGAGAGACCGTCGGAAAAATATTCCTGCTCCTGATCGGAGCTTATGTTCACGAATGGCAACACGGCGATGGAAGTGTCGGGGGTCGGGAGGAATTTGGCGGCGGCCGCGTCGATCTCATCAGACGTCTGCGGATCCTCACCCGCCTCGACGTCCACCGTCTGGTTGCCCGATCCGTCCTCAGGGACAAGCCGGTCCACGGCGACCACACCGATGGCGAGCACCAGCAGTACGACGATCAGTACGTTGATCTTTTGCCCGGTTTCCGTGGCTATCGACTGGCTGCGGTCGATGTCCTTCTGGCGCTGGAGGCCCTTGGGGGTGATTTCGTAGACCCAGGAG
>JBATKC010000118.1:0-3229 GCA_049669065.1 Gammaproteobacteria bacterium | reverse complement strand
CAGCGCCTCGAGACCGTAGTCCCGGCAATCCATGCGGGTGAAACCGAAACGGCCGCGGTCCGAAACATGGATGCGGCGGATGGGCATCGCTGCCGGCTCCAGCGCCCGCCAGCAGCCCATGGCGTCGAAAATACGGCGGCTGCCATAGGCCACTGCCGTGGCCCGGTCGTCGTAACTGGGCTGCGCGCCGCTCGCTGGCGGCAAGGCTTCGACCACTGCGACCCGCAGCGGCAACGGCGCCAGCGCCGTGGCCAGGGAGGCGCCGACCATGCCGCCGCCGACGATCACGATGTCATAGGATTCGGACATGGCCCCCCCGGCGCCGGCTCAGGCGGCCTGAATCAGGTCCTCGATGGCTTCCGGGTCAGTGGGGACCGAGCGGCTGAGCACGTCACAGCCATCCCGGGTCACCAACACATCATCCTCTATGCGTACACCGATACCGCGCCATTTGGCCGCGACACCCTTGGCATCGGGGGCGATGTAGATACCGGGCTCCACCGTCAGCACCATGCCAGGCTCAAGCTGACGCCATTCCTCACCCACCTTGTAATCGCCGACGTCATGTACGTCCAGACCGAGCCAATGGCCGGTACGGTGCATAAAGAAGGGTCTGTAGGCCTCCTCCTTGATCAAGGTCGGCAGGCGGCCCTTGAGGATACCCAGCTTGACCAGACCACGGGTGATGGCGCGCACTGCCGCGTCATGCGGCTCATTCCAGTGATTGCCCGGTCTTACCTTGCTGATCGCGGCTTTCTGCGCCGCCAGCACGACCTCATAGATGGCCCGCTGCGCGGCGCTGAATCGGCCGCTGACCGGGAACGTGCGGGTAATGTCCGAGGCATAACCGTCGACCTCGCAGCCGGCGTCGATCAACAGCAGATCGCCCGCACCCAATTCCGCGTTGTTCTCGGTGTAGTGAAGGATGCAGGCATTGGCACCACCGCCGACGATCGGGTTGTAGGACGGCTGCGAGCCGTGGCGTCGAAATTCATGCAAAAACTCTGCCTCGATCTCGAACTCCTTCATCCCCGGACGCACGGTGCGCATGGCCCGGCGATGGGCGCTGGCGGCGATCTTGGCGGCACGCCGCATCGTGCTGATCTCGGCGCGGGACTTGTACAGACGCATGTCATGCAGCATATGATCCAGCGCCACAAATTCCTGCGGCGTATGGCAGCCCTTTCCCGCCTGAGCCCGGAGCTCGTTGACCCAGCCCATCAGGCGGGTGTCGAATTCCGGATGCACGCCCATCGTGTAATAGACCCGCTCGCACCGTTCCACCAGACCCGGCAGGATATCGTCGATATCCGAAACCGGGAACGCGTCGTCAGCGCCGAACTCGGATACCGCACCCTCGGTGCCTGCCCGACGGCCGTCCCAGGTCTCGCGCACCGGATCTCGCTCGCGACAGAACAGGATGTACTCACCATGCTCGCGGCCAGGGATCAGCACGACGACGGATTCCGGTTCCTCGAATCCGGTCAGATAGAGGAAGTCGCTGTCCTGCCGATAGGCATACTCGCTGTCCCGATTGCGTTTGCGCACCGGGGCGGCCGGCAGGATGGCGATGCCACCCTTGCCCATCATCCGCATTATCTGTTTCCTGCGCCGCTCGAATTCTCTCGGGCTCATACCTGCTCCGGAATGATTTATGGATCGGTGATCTAGTGAAGCTGGGCGGGTCTGCGGGTGTCCGCCTGAGGCGGATTCAATTCGTCATAGACCAGCTGCACGCCGACGCGCACATATTCGACGAGGTTCGCATAGGCTTTCTCGCCCTCTTCTTCGCCTTCCCCGTCGGCGAACTGGGCCTCGGTGATCTGGGACAGATCCTCCAGCACCTCGCGCAGCTCCTCGGGCAGATCATCAAAGGTCTTCAATCCGCGCACCGCCAGCCCGTAGAGGAATCCCTGACACCAGCGCCCAAGGGCGTCCGCCCGCAGACCCAGAGGTATCTCGTCGCCAGGCAGCAGCAGTTCGAACTCGAATTGTGTGCCGTGGAGGACGCCCAGCGTGGCCTGATGCAAAGCCTCAAGCTGCTCATGGGTATGGGCATTGTCGTCATCGGCCGCGGCCCCCGCATCGGCCAGTGTATTCTGAATCCACGCGTCGGGCAGGTCGTCGTCGGCGATGCAGGTCAGGCCACACAGCGTACCGTGGGCCTCCGCAGCAGCACTGCCTCCGGTCGCGCCACCGAGGCAATCCTGGATCTCGTCGTACTCTGGTCTCTGCACGGATGTCTCTGCTGGGTCTGCGACCGGGCGAAAGCCTGTTGCCACTAATCCTATCACCCCCCAGGAACGCGGCACACAGGCCGTGACCGGCTCGATTGACCATGGTCGCAGGCCGCGCGTAGTATTCGCGGCATGAGCGATAGTGCAATGCAGGCCTTCGAACTAGAGCTGAAGCGGCTGGAATCCCGGCTTGACGAGCTGGTGACCGTTTGCGATGACCTGAAGGAAGAAAACCGGTCGCTGCGCCACCGGCAGGATACCCTGATGTCAGAGCGCGCCACGCTGCTGCAAAAGAATGAGCAGGTCCGGGCACGGGTGGAAGCAATGATCGGCCGTCTCAAGGCCATGGAACAAGGTAGCTAGATATGGAAATGGCCCAGGTCAGTGTCCGCATCCTCGAAAAGGAGTATCAGTTTGCCTG
The DNA here is from genome assembly GCA_049669065.1 of Gammaproteobacteria bacterium. Taxonomy (GTDB): domain Bacteria; phylum Pseudomonadota; class Gammaproteobacteria; order Steroidobacterales; family XN24; genus CAMYOC01. The sequence continues at coordinate 571 of JBATKC010000118.1, read as the reverse complement.
TCCGGCGAGCGAGCGCAACGATCTGCTCAACTCGGCGGAGTTTTTGAACGCCAAGATGCGCCAGATCAGGGATTCGGGAAAGGTGGTCGGACTGGACCGCATCGCGGTGATGGCGGCCCTGAACCTGGCCAACGATCTGCTCAAGAATCGGCATCAGGGCGAGACCGTCGATTCCAGCCTCGGTCTGCGCCTGAAATCGATGCGCGAGCGTGTCGAATCGGCGCTGGAGACCAGCAAACAGCTGGAGTTATAGTTGTAACCGGCCTGATCGATCTTCTATCTCGCTGACGATTTAAAAATTTGGTGTCTCCTGCAGTGTCCGACAGCGGTCCGGGTATTTCTCGACCCTAATTACCAACCCAGGGGCTATGTTCTGTAGGCAAAACTGAGCATGACCGCGTCGCTGCGGAAAGCCTTAATTGTCACGGCCTGCCCCACCTTTTGCTCTGGTTCGAGAGCAAAGGTCCGCATCGGCACAGGCGGGAAACACCATCCCTTTCAATGACCAGCTCCCAGATCCCAGACATCGCCGGCGCGCGGGCGCGCATCCGTAGCTCGCAGCGGGCACAGC
>JBATKC010000117.1:0-3323 GCA_049669065.1 Gammaproteobacteria bacterium | reverse complement strand
GCTTCCCGCAGCGGGCCCCGGGCTACCGCACCCGCGCGTGTCCCGGTGGCATCGAGCAACAGCCAGCTTGCGGTGTCGGTATCCGTGTTCAGTCTGATGGTCAGGACTTCGGCCATGTTCAATCGGTTCCGTAGCTGCGCAGGAGCGGGCGGATGGCGCCGGCTCCCTGGCGCTCGAGCAGACTGTACATGGCGAAATCCACACTGCCAATATTGACCCGCACCGTGAGCCGGAAATAGCGACTGGATATGCCCAGCGCTGCCGAGCGATTTGCTGGCAGAATCTCCTCGAGTTCGGTCAGATCTTCGTAGCCTTCATCGGGCCGGTCTTCGATGATGCTGAGGGCATCGCCCAGCGAAAAGTCCTCCGATATCGAAGCCAGTACCGGCGCGGAGACGGTATTGACGTTGATCGGCGTACCGCGGGGCAAAGCTGTGACATACGGCCGCAGCGTGTCGAAGCTCTCTTTGTCCATATCCGGTAGTGACATTAGCTCCGTTGCGCTGGTGACCGGCATGTTCGGCGCACGGTAGCCGGGGATCTGGCTCAGGTAGGTCGAATCCTCGGCGCCATCGGGGAAGGCGGGATCGATGTTGGTGTCGATCCAGTCCGCAGCAAAGCCGGCCCAGCGCCGGTCCAGATCAAGTGACTCGAGCAGGCGCTGGAACTGCTCCACTGCCGCCGGGTCGGCCTCACCGTTGGCGTCCACCAGGTTGTTCAGATTGAATCGGCCCTGCAGATCCTCCAGCCCGCCGGCGATCGCACCGCCGTCGATCGGCAGTGGTGGCAGATCGGTGGCCCAGGGCTCCTCAGGATGATCCACGCTGTTGTCTTCGGCATCTTCCGAGAGTATGCGTATGGCCCAAGCTTCCGCGCCCAGCGCGTACATCTGCGCCTGTTCTGAATAGAGCGTCGCCTCGGTACGGCGCAGGTCCAGATCAAAATCCGACATGGCGGCCGCCACCAGCACCGTCGCCAGCGCGACGATCAGCAGTGCCGTGATCACGGCGACACCGTCTTGTTTGCGCGGCGCTCCGCTCATCCGGCGATCTCCACCAGCCGCACAATCTCGCCCCAGCCCTCGATATCCAGGGTGATCTCCACCGCCACCGGCAGATTGCGCGCGGTCTCGGCGTTGTCAGCACCGCCAGTGGAACCAAAATCGTCGGTCGGCCAGACCTCGCTCCACTCACCACCCTCGATCAGGAAGCGCAAACGCAGTTCGCGCACGCCATCAATCAGCTCCAGTTCTTCCGGCTCCTGGTCGAGCAGCCGGTCGAGTACCGGCCATTGTGAGCGGATCAGCGTTTCCTCTTCCACGCGATAGGCGACGCGCTGCAGCGACGGGCGCGGTCGCGCCAGCGGATTCGGCCAGCCGCCGCGGGTAAATTCGAGCGCGTTCTGCTCCAGTCCGTTGGCCAGCAGCGCCGGCTGCCAGCCGTCGCCGAGCTGTTCCCGCACCGGGCGCGGCTGCAGCTGTGACAGGTCAAGCGCCAGCCGCCGCATGGTGTACTGCACCTGACGCAACTGCTCAGCGGTGTCTGCAATGATGGCTTGCTGTCTGGCGACGGCGTTAAAGCCGCCATAGGCCATATAGGCAAAGATCGCGAAGACGGCCATCGCCACCAGGATCTCCAGCAGTGTGAATCCGCCGTGCGGACGGGAGCGGCGCGTCATTGACTGCCTTCTCCGGACGTCTGCCCGTCGTTGTTTTCGGCTCCGCGCGGTGCGCCGCCGGCCTCACCGTCGACAAAGCCGGCGCCGCCCCAGCCACTCTGGGCGCCGGGCGGTGCCGGCAGCGTCAAGAAGCCGGTGCCACGGCCGATCACGTTGTCCGGGTCGTCGAGATAGCTGACGTCTATGTCGATGCGGCGCAAATTGTCTACGCCGGTCTCCGAGACCCGCGCCTGCCAGCGATACTCGGCGCTGGCGAATTCGACGTCGCCATCGAATTCGCCCACATCCGGGAGCTCGCCGCTGACGCGGACACGGGTGATCTCGTTGAGCGCAACCCAGCTGGCGAGGGTCCGTTCTTTCATCCGGATAGTACCGGCGCTGATGCTGATGATCTGGTTGAACAGACCGACGATGCCCAAGGCCACGATCAGCAGTGCCACCATCACCTCGAGCAGGGTGAATCCGCGGCTCGCTGCGCGTGGCGCGCGTTCAAAAATCATCGGGTCCAAACTCGCGGATCTGCAGACGCCCGTCGAGCTGCCCGGCCAGCTCGAACTGTGTGTCGCCAAACTCGCGCCCGAGATAGAGCAGGAATGGCGTCAATTCGCCGCTGGACAGGATCGCTACCTGTGGTTTTATTTCGGCATCGCTGCTGGCCGCTTCCAGCACCACCTCCTGATCCTCCACGCTGAGCGAGAAAAACAGTCCCTCTGGCAGCTCGCGCTCGCGGAAGCTGCGGTCCGCATCCATCGGCAGCCAGCGCTGTTCGTCGCGGGAGTAGAGCATGAAGCGGTAACGGTCTTCCTCGACATACAGACCCAGATCCCGACCCTGCATCAGCGCTTCCTCGCCGGCCAGCCGCACCAGCGCTTCGAGTCGCAAGGACTCCCGCTGCAGTTCATCGTCACTGCCAAGCGTGCCTACCGAGATCATCGCCGTGGCCGCCATGATCGCGAGGATCACGAGAACGACGAGCAGTTCCAGCAGCGAGAAGCCGCGTGGTACGGACATGGGAACTCGCGCGGGCAGGCGGGCGATATTCAGTCGATGTTCCAGTTGCCGATGTCGCCGTTGATACCTTCGCCGCCTGGCTGAACGTCGGCGCCGAGGGTAAACACGTCGAACTCGCTGTTCCCGCTCTGTCCCGGGAACAGGTACTGATAGGGCGTGCCCCAGGGATCCACCGGTATCTTGTCCACGTAGCCGCCCTTGCGCCAGTTGCGGATACTCGGATCGGCGGGCTGAGTGACCAGCGCTTCGAGCCCCTGATCCGTGGTCGGATAGCGGAAATTATCCAGGCGATAGAGCTGCAGAGCACTCTCGATGGCGCGGATATCCTGCTTCGCCCGATTGATCTGGGCGTCGTCGATTCGGCTGATCACGTTTGGTGCCACGATGGCAGCGAGGATCCCGAGGATGACCACGACCACCATGATCTCGATCAGGGTAAAGCCCTGTTCGCGGTCCCACCGGGCCTTTGCCATACTCCTTCCAGATGCGCTCATACTTGGACCACCCGTAAATCTTCCGTCCGGCGGAGTTGCCGGCCGGATACAGAGTCAATGATATCAGGAATGCAGGCTGATCAAGGCGAACGCAGGCGCCCCGCGGGGACGCCCTCGGCGCCGGGCCGCGCGGTCTGGATC
>JBATKC010000116.1:0-2138 GCA_049669065.1 Gammaproteobacteria bacterium | reverse complement strand
GCTGGCGAGCGCAGCGAGCTGGGGCTGTTGGCCCTGGCCACCGCCGGCGACGGGCGGGTCTATCCGGAATCGGTGGAACAGCTGGTCCCGGATCAGATCGCGATCATGGGCCGGCATTATCTGGATGCCGTCTGTCCGCCCGGACCGGGCCCGATCCGGGTGACGGACAAGATGTGGCAGAACTTCGAGTATCTGGGGCTGGCGGAGCTGATGTTGCCCGGTGCCCGCGTGATCCATTGCGTCAGGGATCCGCTGGACTGTGGTCTGTCCTGCTTTTCCCAGCATTTTCTTGGCAGCGGTGTGGCGTTCTCCTATGACCTCGCTGATATCGGCGCCTTCATGATCCAGTACCGGCGGATCATGACGCACTGGCAGCGGGTGCTTGCATTGCCGATGTTCGAGTTGCGTTATGAGACGCTGGTCGCCAAGCCGGAGGCAACCATCCGTGAGCTGCTGGCATTTCTGGATCTGCCCTGGGATCCGGCGTGTCTGGAGTTCCATCGTCACCGGCGCGAGGTGCGTACGGCCAGTTTCGACCAGGTCCGGCGGCCCCTGTATCAATCTTCGGTTGGCCGTCATCGAGGTTATCGCCGATGGCTGACGCCGCTGATCGAGGCGCTGGAGAAGGATAAATAGAGAGCCGGAGCCGGAACGAAAAGGGCCCGGCAGCGTGGCTGCCGGGCCCGGGTCCATCAAGGATCGTGGTCTGCCCCTAGTTGAGTACGCGCAACTCCACGCGCCGATTCCGTGCGCGGCCGTCGGCCGTGCGGTTATCAGCGATCGCATTCGATTCACCGTAACCTCGCGACGTCAGGTTGGCGGGGTTGGCGCCCGCGTTGACCAGGTAATCGCGGACCGAGGCGGCCCGGCGGTCGGACAGATTGCGGTTGTATTCTTCGGCACCGGCGCTGTCGGTATAACCCGCCACCTCGACCTTCAGATCCGGATTCTTGATCAGCGTCGCTGCGGCGTCGTTGAGCGTGGCCTGCGACGCGGGAGTCAGATTCGCCGAGTTGTACTCGAACTCGACACCCGGCAGCCGGATCACCGCTTTGATCTCGCAGCCCCGCGTATCGACACGGGCGCCGGCCGGTGTATCCGGACAGGCGTCATCCCCATCCAGCACGCCGTCTCCGTCCGAATCGAGCGGACAGCCGGCTGCGTCTACTGCGGTCCCTGCCGGTGTCCCCGGGCACTTGTCCAGATAATCGGCGACGCCGTCACCATCAGAGTCGAGCGGGCAGCCAGTGGCGTCTACGACCACGCCGGCCGGGGTGCCGGGGCAGCGATCGCTGCTGTCCGGGACGCCATCGCCGTCGCTGTCCGGATCCGCCATCGCGACGGGTTCGGGCTTGCCGCCAAACGGAATCTGCAGGCCGACATTGGCGATGTAGTCCTGTTCGGTGCTGTCGCCGGAGTAATCGATCCGCCAGCGGAATTCCGTGCGTAGCGCGATGGAGCGGCTGCTGGTCAGATCGGTCAGCAATCCAAAGGCAAAGGAGTTTTGCGCGCCCTGCTCATCCTCGAGCCGGTTGTTCTGATTCTTGATGAAACCGAAGGCAGCGCCAAAGTACGGCGTTATCCGGCGTTCCCGGTACCAGACACGGTAGACGCCGAGATCGGTGCCCCACATGTCATTATCGTTAAAACCGTCGAGCTGGTAACCCCAGGCAGAGAACTCGAAGTTGAATTTTTCGGTCGCCTTGCCCAGCGCGAGGTGGGCGCCGACGTCGTCATCTGACAGGCGGCTGTTGTCTACCCAGATGGCCGAGGCCATCGGCGCCACATACCACTGGCCGGGCGCTTCCGCGGCCTCGGCGGTGGATACCAGGAATACTGCGAAGACGGCCAGCGCGGACGCGTATCTCTTCATTCTTGTCTCCCTCCCCGATTATTCTTCCGGCCCGTTTGCTGGTTCATGTTGTCGGGCCAAAAACCGGGTCTGTCCGATAGTGCGAACGGGCTGCTCGCGATCTAAGGATAGTACAGCAATCGCCGCGATAGGAGAACGGTATCCCCGGCCGCGGCCGGTCGCCGGCCGTGGCGCTAGGGCGTCTTGCTGGCCTGCCGCAGGATCTCGTCGCGGCGCTTCAGCAGCGCCTGAATCTGGCTCCGTTCCAGCAGCCCGCCCAGCGCCG
>JBATKC010000115.1:0-8557 GCA_049669065.1 Gammaproteobacteria bacterium | reverse complement strand
GCGCGGCATCTGCTCGGCGGCGAATGACGGCGGCATGGGCATGGCGGGACGTGGCAACGGCATGCGCCGCAGGCTGCGTGTCAGCCACCCGCCCTGACCCACCGTGCCGATTGAGGAAAACAGCCCCACGCTGCGCAGACCGGCCAGACCCTTCATCGCCCAGCCGGCGGCGCGGGGATGGCGTGCCAGGCTCTCCAGCAATCGAGGGCCACGGTCGGGGAGCAGTCCGCTGGCGGCATCCAGCAGCTCTCCATAGGGGACCGAGGCCGGGCATACCGCTTCGCAGGCCCGGCACCCCACGCAATTTGCAAGATGTTCGAGCACGGCGCCTTCGGCCTTGAGCTGGCCGCCGGCCAGCCCCTGCATCAGTGCGATGCGCCCTCGCGGGGATTCGCTTTCGAGTCCGGACAGCCGGTACGTCGGGCAATGCGGCAGGCAGAGGCCGCATTTGACGCAGCGATCGGCCAACGCCATCGGGAATCCGCCGTGGCTGTCATCGTCACCGGTCGATGCCGGTGTGAGCGTGTCGCTGGGGCTGACCATAGGAATGCGGCGCTGCGGAGAAGATTTTGATATTCTATCGCGCTTTGTTCGCCGCAGAGGTCAGCAATAGCTGTCGCCTTTTGCTCTCTGACCGGCAGGACACTGTCTCCAAACACGCGTTTTCAATAAGGAAGGATACGATGAGCACCATGGCAATTCTGCGCCGGATTTCGACCCTGAATCTGGCCCGCCAGACCGCTGTTGTCGCAGGCGTGCTGGCCTTGACATCAGGCCCGGCGTTCGCCGAAAGCGCTGCCGCCGAAATAGATTTTGGCGCGGCCGGCATGAAAGAAGAGGCGGGCTGGGCGGGCGCCGTCACATTTGGATACTCGCAGCGCAGCGGAAATTCGGAGAACTCCTCGGTCAGCGGCGAATTCGCCTGGTCCTATCAGACCCAAGGGCAATGGTTGTACGACGGCCGCTTTTTCGCGATGGGCAAGACCGACAACAATGTCACGACCGATGAGCGCTATGCGGCATCCGCGGCGGCCAAGTGGTTTATCAACGACGTCAGCTATCTGGTTGGCCGCGGGGTGTTCCGCAAAGATAACTTCGCCGGCGTCAAGCAGGAGTATCTGGGCACCGCCGGCTATGGCCGTATCCTGTTCGAGACCGACCGGCATAATCTGACGGCCGAAGGCGGCGGCGGTATCCGCAACAGTGAACAACAGGACGGCAGCAGCGATACCAACCCGATTGCGTATGGCGGGTTGAAATATGCGCTTAAACTCTCGGACAACGCGGATTTCGGTCAGCTGGTGACGATAGAGTCCGGCTCGGACAACACCGTCTTGTCCAGTCTGACTGAATTGCGCGCCGGGATCCTGGGTGACATCGCCGGTAAGGCGTCGTTCGAGATCCGTCGTAACAGCAGCGTCTCCGCGGACACCGACAAGACCGACTACTTCACCCTCGTCGGCCTCGAGTACAAATTTTAGTGAGGCCGCGAGCCGCGCATCGTCCATGAGTTACTACCGACGCCACGTATTCTTCTGCACCAACCTCCGCGAGGACGGCCGCCAGTGCTGTCAGGAGGCCGGGGCGGAGGCGGCCCGGGACTATGCGAAATCCCGGATCAAGGAGCTGGGGTTGAAGGGCCCGGGTGGGATCCGGATCAACAAGGCCGGCTGTCTGGATCGCTGTGCCGAGGGCCCGGTGATGGTGGTCTACCCCGAGGGCGTCTGGTACACGTATGTGGACAAGCACGATATAGACGAGATCATCGACCAGCATCTGGTCGAGGGTAAAGAAGTCAAGCGATTGAAAATATAGGGATTTTCCCGAAGACAGTGAGCTGGAAGCGACCCCCGCCGGCGTCTCCGACGCCTGCGGGCCCGGCATTGCAAAGAATGCAGGCGCTCTGTAGAATTCCCGCTCTTTCGCTGAACCTGTTCAGGATTGACCAAGCGATGAAGACTTTTTCCGCCAAAGCGCAGACCGTCCGCCATGACTGGTTCGTCGTCGATGCCTCGGGCAAGACCCTGGGCCGACTGGCGACCGAACTCGCGCGTCGTCTGCGCGGCAAGCACAAGCCCGAGTACACCCCGCACGTAGACACCGGCGACTACATCGTCGTGGTCAATGCCAGCAAGGTGCACGTGACCGGTAACAAGCTCGCCGACAAGCAATACCATCACCATACCGGCTATATCGGCAATCTGAAGACGGTGAATCTGCAGACCTTGATGGATCAGGCGCCCGAGCAGGTGATCGAGAAAGCCGTCAAAGGCATGCTGCCGCGCAACCCGCTCGGCCGCCAGATGCTCAAGAAGCTGAAGGTGTTCGCGGGCGCTGAGCACAAGCACGAAGCGCAGCAGCCCCAGCCACTCGAAATCTAGAAAGAAGACAACTATGAGCGCACAGGAAAACTACGGTACCGGCCGACGCAAGACCTCGATCGCGAGGGTCTACCTGCGCCCCGGCTCTGGCAACATCGTCGTCAACCAGAAGCCACTGGACGAATTCTTTGGCCGCAAGACGGCGCGCATGATCGTGCGCCAGCCGCTGGAACTGGTGCAGATGGACAACAAATTCGACGTCACGGTGCAGGTCACCGGCGGCGGCACAACAGGCCAGGCCGGCGCCATCCGTCACGGCGTGACCCGTGCGCTGATCGAGTATGACGAGGTCCACCGCAAACCTCTGCGCAAGGCCGGGTTCGTCACCCGCGACGCCCGTGAGGTCGAGCGCAAGAAGGTCGGTCTGCGCAAGGCTCGCCGCGCCACCCAGTACTCCAAGCGTTAATGCAATCAAGGCCGGGTCACCCGGCCTTGTTGCACTGGTCTCTTGGGGGATCGTCTAGCGGTAGGACTACGGACTCTGACTCCGTCAACCCAGGTTCGAATCCTGGTCCCCCAGCCATAAATTGAAAAGGCCCCCGCAGCGGGGCCTTTTCTATTTATCGATGCGGGTCCCACATGGATGAGGACCTTGGTTCGAACCGAGGCCCGCGATGCGGGCCGACAGACGGAGGAGCGCAGCGACGCCGCCCGCAGGGTGAGCGAGCAGCCCTACTCGTACTGGAAACGATTGACAGCGAGCGCTGCGACGACAATCGTCGCCAGAACTAAGATCGCCAGCTGCGGCAAGGCGGATGCGGCGCCCGATTGAAAGCTGATCAGTTTGTGCAGCGCGTCCATGGTCCAGCCGGTTGGCAAAAAATTCTGCAGCGTCTGCATCCATGCGGGTGTGACTTCGATAGGCCACCAGCACCCTCCAAGGGCCGCCAGCGCATTGGCTACGAGAACTCCGAGACCACTCGCCTGACGCTCCGTCTTCGCGATGCTGCCAACAAGCAAGCCGGCTGAGGCGCAAAATCCGGCCCACGCGGCAAGTACAGCGATGACCATCGCGAGATCCGGGCCCCAGTTCATCTTGAACAGCAAGGTGCCAACGCCAAGCGCGACCGCGACCTGGACAGCAGCCAGCACCATCCGCCCGCCCCATTTGCCAGAGACCACCTCGGATCGTGAAATCGGCGCGGACGCCAGCCGCCGCAACAAACCCTGCTGTCGCTCGATGACCAGCAGGGAGCCGCTGCTGGTCAATAGGACGAGCAGCGTGAACATCACCAGAATCCCGGGAATGGCCTGTTCAAAGCCGCTCGGGATCTTCTGGCGCTGTCCGGCCGACGCAACCTCGAGTTTCCAGATGCGTGGCTCAGCGTTTAGGGCGACAAGATCCGCGGCGGAAAACTCGCTCTCGTCAGCGGCATCGGCGACGGCGATGTCGGCGAGCGCCGTGTACAAACTTCGCTGGATACGAATGATCTCGAAGTCTCGGGAGAGTGCCGAGGCTTTCGTCTCGTAGCTGACCGCCACCCTGTTCCCCGCCTTGATCTGGTCGGACAGGTTTGCCGCGAAAGACAGTGTGCGAAGCGGTGGCGTCTCATCTTCAACAATGGGTAATTCCCTTACCCACTCGGGCGAGAAGTCGTTTTCTTCCAGCCTAAGACTGATCTGCGCCTGCAGAAATCCCGGTGACTCCGCCACGACCAGCAATGGCGTGGCCTGCCCGCCACTGACGCCGCCGGCAAATCCTCCGGTTACCGTGCCGATAAAGTAGAAAAATATCGGCGGCATGACCAGCAACCAAACCAGCGTCGATCCTTGCCGAAGCTGAAACTTCGCGTCATTCCAGGCGATGAACAGTATCTGCCTCATCGACTAGCGTCTCGCAAAGCCAGTCTGCAGGCGCCATGTGCAGACGGCGAGGCCGCTGATCGTCATCGCCAGCATGACCGCCCAGCTCTTGACATCGAATGTCCACGCATTCGGGGATGTCAGTTCCAGCGTCAGTCGATCCACAACAAAGCCATTGGGCGACAGCCGCCCTATGGCTGCGATCCACTCGGGCAACACGTCAAGCGGGAAGAAACTGCCGCCCATCATCAGCAGCGGAAACAGCAATATCGAGGTCACCAGGTTGGCCGCTCGCTGGTTGGGAAACAACATCTGCAATGCGGCGAACCAGGCAAACAATCCGACGCCTGATAGGGTGATCCACAGCATGGCAGGGATGAACTTGGTCCAGGCGATCTCGTGATAGAGGAAACCGAGCGTCAAGGTGGTGCCACCCAGGAGAGCGATGGTGACAGCGGCGGCCAGGGCTTTCCCGTGAACGAAGCCAGTCAGGGCTTCGGGTGTCGAGACGAGACGCCGCAATGCGCCGGTGTCACGCTCCTTCCAGTAATCTGCGGACATGCTTTGTGCTGAAAAAAGCAACGCCATCAACACGATGCCGGGCAGAAACAGCAATGCGATGTCGGGTCGCGGCGCGGATGGCGGAGGCTCGACGATTTGCACGTCGAATGCCGGTGGAAACAGGTGCGGCGAAACGGTCCCGATCTTGCTCTGAATCTGAACCGCAAGCTCTGCCGCGAGTACATCATCGGGCACCATCTCGGCATCCGCGTTTTGCATCCTGTCGATTTCCGGGCCAAACAACGCCTGCGTATAGAATCCCAGGTCCAACAAGATTTCGGTAACGTCCTGGATGATGCCCGGCAATATTGTCTGCGACGGGTTGGTCTTTAGCGTCAAAGTCACAGGATCCTCGTTGAGGAAGGCTGCTGTGAAACCGTCAGGGATGATCAAGAAACCGCTGGCCTCACCAGCGTTGATGCGCTTGGTGCCTTGCTCGAGGGAAACCTGCTCAACGGCGATCAACTGGCTCAGTTGCCCCTGGCTGTAGGCGGCGGCGATGGCGCTACTGAGTAACGATTCGTCCTGATCATGGATCAGCAACACAGCGGTCGGACTTGAACCGCCACCGCTGTCGGCCATCGCCGTCATCAGACCGCCGATGGTGAGAGGGATTCCCAACCAAAACACCACGGCCATTCCGTCCTGCCGCCAGCGCGATAAGTCCTTCCTGAATGACGCGAGGAGAAAGCTCATGGCTACTCCCTGAGCTCCTTGCCGGTCAGCAACAGGAACAGGGTCTCGAGGTTCGGGCTGCGGAGACTGGTCTCGGATACGCTGCCACCGGCAGAGGTTATCGTCTCGAAGATCTTCGGCAAGTACTGCGATGCGGATGACAGTGTCAGTGTAAGAACCCCGTCTTCCTGGGTTAAGACCTCGAGATCACTGATGCCGCTGTCCGCCAGGGCCGTGCTGATGTCGGTGCCCGGAAAATTGCCGCTCAATTGCAGTACGTCACGCGCGCCGAGCTTCGCCTTCAGCTCGTCGACGCTGCCCTGCGCGATGATCTGGCCATGATCAATGATCGCCAGTGAGTCGCATAAGCGTTCGGCTTCCTCCATATAGTGTGTCGTGTACAACACGCACGCACCCGCATCGCGTTCGGCCTCGACCATGTCAAATAGACGCTGCCTGGATTGTGGATCGACGCCTACGGTCGGCTCATCGAGAAGCAGTACGCTCGGCCTGTGAACGATTCCGCAGCCGAAGTTGAGGCGGCGCTTCATGCCGCCGGAGAATGTCTTGGGCAAATCCCGGGCACGGTCAGCAAGGCCGATGTGATCGAGCACGGCTGCAACGCGCGACTCGAGTTCCTCGCCCCGGAGCCCATAAGCCTTACCCCAATATCTGAGGTTCTCAACCGCCGGCAGATCCTCGTACAGCGCCAGTTCCTGCGGCACAATGCCGAGCGAGCGCTTGGCTTCCTTGCCATTCTTGACAATGTCCGCACCTGCGACGACGACGCGTCCCGAGGTGGGTGACAACAAGCCGGAAATGCAGTTGATGGTCGTCGACTTGCCGGCACCATTTGGCCCCAGCAGGCCAAACACGGTGCCTGGCGAGGCCGCAAAGCTTATGTTGTCGACGGCGGTCAGATCACCGTATTGCTTGACGAGATTTTCGACTGCGAGCAAGGCGGTCTCCTCGAAAGCGTCTTGTCCACTTATCGGTCGTTCAGACTACCCAGCACCGGACAAGTGGCGCCTGAAACGGCAGAGCAGGTATGCGCCAGTTGATCAGCAGCCCGGCAATCGTGTCTTAAAAGTTCGCGCGCCAAACAAATTGCAGCCAACACCAGATCAGGCTGCATTCCTGCTGATCCTACTAGAATTGCGGTCTGGTCCTGTCTTTTCTCAGGACCGCGACTGCAAGCAGACACATCACGGTGTCTCGCCGCCCCCTGCGTCGGCGATCAGCCCCTCGGCCACCAGTGTGTTGCGGACTGCTTCCCGATTCGCATCCAGGCGCCGTAGCAGTTCCGCGACTTCGCTGTCGTCGCTGTAGCGCAGCAGCATCGTGTCCCACTGCGTGTAGAACACCGACTGACCGTCCTGATCCACGGCGAGTCGCAGGTGGTGCTTCATCTTCTCGACGTCACCGATGGCCGCCTCCAGGCGCGCCTGCAGATAATTGCTCCAGGCTGTCGCGAACGTGCCGTTGCTTTCGAGAGCTGCTCTTCGCGAGGCAGACGCATACAGCGCCCGAGCGCTGCTTTCTTCGCCGGCTTCCCGATACAGTTGTACGAGATAGCCGGCACTGGTAAGCGAGTCAATATTTTCGACCACCCAGTCATCGGTATCGGAGGGTCGACTCAAGCCGATCTCGAAGTGCGATCTGGCGGCGTCCGGGTCGTTGCGAAGTATCGCAAAGATGCCTGCCACCAGAGAGAGCAGAGGGTCTTCCGATTGACGTAGCAGCGCGCCGTCCACCAGGTCTGTGGCTTCTTGCTCGCGACCATCCAGATACAGGATGGACGCGTCGGTCACTGTGGCCCATGGAGACCGGGGATTCATCTGTCTCATCGCGACAGCATGGCGAGTCGCCTGAGCGTGATCGCCATAGTCGATGGACCAGTCGGCCAGTAGCCCGAGGGTCAGGCTATCAAAGACACCGGCGGCATAGCCTTCCCGGAGCGTTTTGAAGGCCTCGCCAGCCTGGCCCAGGTTGTAGTATGCGAGGCCGCGCGAACGATAGGTCGTCAGCGCCGTCGGCGCCACGGATTCCAGTTCTCTCAGGTAACGGGAAGTGCCCTCCCGGTCGCCGACGGCGGAGTGATTGATCACGAGGTTGGCCAGCAGCGTGGGGAACAGGGGGTCAATCTCATAACCCTGAGCGAGAGTCGTCCTCGCTTCCTCATACCGGCCCGCGCTGTTGAGATCGGTCCCCAGCCACATCAGCGTTTGCGCGTCGCTGGGGTTGAGCGCGACGGCCTTTTCCAGCACCGTAATCGCTTCCTCGCTCCCGCTGCCATCCTGCTTGAGCAGCAGACCCTTGGCGGCCCAGGCCTCGCTGAGCTGCGGATCCAGCAACAGCGCCTTGTCCACCGCGTCACGGGCCAGGGGCAGCACTTCGGCGGCCGGCCGGTACTCGTAGTTGGCCAGCAGCGTATACGCGTTCGCTACGCTCGCCCACGCCGGAGCGAAGCCCGGATCGACGCTGGTGGCGTGGCGAAATTCCCTCAGCGCGACGTAGAGGTTCTCTTCATTACGTACCCGCATCACGTGCTTGCCACGCAGGTATGCGGTATAGGCTTCCGTGTTACGGGTCCTGGGTGCCGAGGCCAGCACCGCCTTGTCTTCTGCGCCCAGCAGCTTGTGTTTCAGCGCGCTCACCACCTCGGTGGCGATCTCGTCCTGGATCGCGAACACGTCGTCGAGCTGGCGGTCGTAGGTGTCGGACCACAGGTGATAGCCGTCGTCCACCTTGACCAGCTGGGCGGTCACGCGGATCTTGTCTTTCTGTTTACGCACGCTGCCTTCCAGAATTGTCGCGACGCCGAGCTTCTCGCCGATGACCCTCAGGTCTTCGTTTTTGTTCTTGAACGCGAATGAAGACGTCCGTCCGGCCACCTTGAAATCCTGGATCTTGGCCAGCAGGTTGAGCAATTCCTCGGAGATGCCGTCGGTGAAGTACTCCTGGTCCTTATCCGGGCTCATGTCGACAAACGGCAGCACGGCGATCGAGGTCAGAGACAGCGCCTCGCCGAGCTGGGCCTGGTCAGGGCCGCTGCCGGGATCCGTCGTGTCTTCGAGGAAGAATTTGTCTACCAGCAGATAGGCCACGGCGACGCCGAGGACGCCGATGATCAGATG
>JBATKC010000114.1:0-8210 GCA_049669065.1 Gammaproteobacteria bacterium | reverse complement strand
GGATGAAATACCTCCTCGCGGGCTCTGTGATCGGCCATCGGATTCTTGTCAGGCGCGAGTATCCGCAGAGTCACGGCGGGACCCGGGGGTGGCAGGCGGAGTGGGTCCTGATCGCACCGGGGATTTGGCGAGAGTGACCGTTTCGGCAAAAAGATTGGTGGTCCCGGCCAATCCCGGGCGCCCGGGCCAACCTAACATGATCGCCACTTAAACAAGGGCTCAGGCACCGACCGGAGTCTGGAGGCAAGACCGATGAATATGGATATCGATATCCGACGTATTACCGAGAACGTCCAGATGCGCATGGCCCGGGGCTGGATCGATGGCGATCCGAATACGCTGGGTGTGCGTCCGCTGACGCGCCGTCACCGTAGCTATCTCGTGCAGTATCTTTCCGATGGACACCGTGTGCGCTGGATCGTGGACGCCACGGCGCCGGGTGTATTGTTGACCCCGGCCGGTGAGTGCCACGACGAGGGCGATCGCCCTGACGTGCTGATCTCCAGCATCCTCCGGGCCCTGAAGAGCCGCGCACCGGATATGTATCGGCGCGAGGAACTGACGCGCTTGCGCGAGTCGGCCCGGGTCGAGGGTTTTGACTTTACGACGCTGTACACCCTGGCGCTGCGGCAACTCGGGGCGCTGGTCGAGGATATGGCGGAGCTGATGGGTGAGCTCACCGCGAACAGTGTCGATCAGAACGGCGGACAGGGTGTCGTCGACGGATCTCGCGAAGCGGCCTGATGGCAGGCCTGCGCCGGCAAGATGCGGCCGGCGCAGGGTGGCCCGGTAGATCAGCCGGCCTCGCTGACGTAAGCCCCCGGTGACAACCCGGTCCAGCGCTTGAACGCGCGCGTAAACGTGCTCTGGTCCGCGTAGCCGAGCAGATAGGCGACCTCGGCGATCGGATGCTGGCCCGAGCTCAGATACTCGCGTGCGAGCCGCTCCCGGGTCCGTTCGAGGATTTCCCTGTAACCCGTGCCCTCGGCACGCAGATGCCGCTGCAGGGAGCTAACGCTGCGGTTGAGCCGCTGCGCCACGTCCTCCTCCGTCACCCGACCGGACGGCAGCGAGTGCGCCAGCGCCTGACGCACTTTGTTGCTGAAGTCCCCGGAGTCCATCTCTCTCAGATAGCGGTCCAGCAACTGTTCGTTTGCCATGACCAGCATGTCGTCGGCCGCCGGCAGCGGCGCATTCAATGTCTCGGTATCGAAGTACAGCGCATTCTCTCCGGCGCCGAACAGGACCGGGCAACGGAAATAGGCGCGGTAACGGGCCAGGGTCGTCGGATCATCCAGCTCCGGCGCAAAACACACCCGTAGCGGCGCGAAATCGTCGCGGCTGCCCAGACGGCAGAAGCGCAGCGTCACCGTCAGGGCAACGTCGGCCGAGGTCGGCAGCAGCGCCTGGTCGGTGCCCCGGGCCTCGATACCGACCCGGGACTCTTTTTGTCCGGGCTCGTAGACCATGCTGAAAAACGTCGTCAGCACCCGGAAATAGCGAGCTTGACGCTGCAGCCCCTGATCCAGCGTTTCGCTGGCCAGCCAGGCCATGCCGAGGGCGAAAGCGGAGCCGGGGCGGATGGTCCGGCCGACGACATGGCCGATATGGGGATCGCCGGTCACCCGGATCGCTTCGTCCCAGAGCTTGCGTACGGTACTGACCGGAATCCGCCCGGTGCGCTGCTCCAGGGTAGTTTTGTCGACGCCTGCCGCGGCAAACACCGCCGCCGCATCCACGCCATAGTGCGTCTCCAGAGCCTCCCAGATCGGAGCAGACAGGCTGGCCAGAGAGGTGGGCTCGTGCATCGTCGATGTGTTTCTTGCGCCTGACCAAAACGGACAAGCCAGAGACCATTTATAGCAAGAAACCGGATGGTCGGGTCATTAGGCTGTGGTCCTTGGTTGCGGAGACGTCGATGTTTGGACCGATTATTCCATTGCTGGCGCAAATCCCTCGCTCCCTGGGCCATTGTTTGCGTCGGCGTCGCGCAAAGCGTCAGCTGCCAAGATGGATTCCTGGGGGGATCGCGGGCATCAATACGCTGGTGTCGCGCCGAAGCCTGAAGCTGAATGCCGACGACGATATCGCCGCGATCATCGCCCGCCTGGATGCCAACGCGGAACGCAACCGAAACCGTATCGTGTTGCAGTGGTCAATGCTGGCGCCCGGCGAGCGGCCGCCGTCGGCGCTGCTGTTCCGGCCGATCGTGCTGGAGATGATCGACCCGGAAGTGCTCGGCGTGCTGCTGTCTTTCGCCCATCCGAACGACCTGGACCGGATTTTCGAGGGGCTCGTAGGGCTGCGCTACGACCCTTTGGCGGTCGCCCGTGCCGCCACCGATCTGGCGGGCCGCTATCTGGACCGCGGCCTTGATGCAGTCGGTGAACCGCTTTATCGGTGGCCCCTGGCCGGCGCCTCCGTGGATGAAACGCTCGGTCTTGGGCCGACGGACCCGGATTCAGGCGAGGACTGATGATGCCGATGCCGCGGCCGCATGGCGGGCGCGCGCGGCACCCCCCTGTGTGGCCCCGAACCTGTGAATGCTGCGCTGCATTGTTCCGTGCCGCTTCCGCAAAATTCTAATAAACTATATGTTTCAATAACCTAGAGGCGTTGAGGAACAAATATTTTGCATCGCAAAATAGACGCGCTATGCTTGGCCGCAGGCAAATCTTGTCAGGAGCGCCATCATGCAAACCCGAGTTGCTCTGGTCACCGGCGGCACCGGCGCCATCGGTCGCGTCATCTGTCAGCAGCTGGTGGATGCCGGCTTCCACGTGGCCGCCAACTGCTATCCCGCAGACGCAGGGGCGGCCGCCGCCTGGATCGACGAAGAGGCGGGGCAGGGCCGGAAGATCCATCTTGAGCCGTTCGATGTCGCCGACTTCGATGCCGCAGCGGCCGGCGTCAGAAATATCGAAGACGCTATCGGACCCATCGACATTCTGATCAACGCTGCCGGGATCACCCGCGACTCCCGGCTGGTCAAGATGTCCCCGGAACAGTGGAACTCAGTGGTCCACACCAATCTGGACAGCGTCTTCAATGTCACCCGGGCCGTGTTGCCGGGGATGCTCGAGCGGAACTACGGCCGGGTCGTCAACATCTCGTCGGTAAACGGCCAGCGCGGTCAGTTCGGTCAGGCGAATTATTCTGCGGCCAAGGCTGGCGTCCATGGTTTCACCATGGCAGTGGCCCGTGAGACGGCGCGCAAGGGCGTCACGATCAACACGGTGTCGCCGGGATATATCGAGTCGCCACTGATCATGGCGGTGCCGGAACCGGTCCGTGAGAGCATCCGCGAGTCGATCCCGGCCGGGCGTTTCGGGCAGCCTGGCGAGATCGCCCGGGCGGTACAGTTCCTGGTGGATGACCAGGCCGGCTATATCACCGGCGCGGATCTGTCGGTCAATGGTGGCTATCATATGGGGTAGGCCGGGCTCGGAATTTTCGACCGGCGAGGAGCCAACCATGAGCGTCCGCGTCATCCGCAAGTACGCCAATCGACGACTCTATGATTCGCAGGAGAGTCGCCACATCACCCTGGATGAGGTGCGGCATCTGATCGTGGCGGGCGAGCGTGTGCGGGTCGAAGACGCGAAATCCGGTGAGGATCTGACCCGGAGTATCCTCTTGCAGATCATCATGGAAAGAGAGGAGGCCGGCCGGCCGATCCTCAGCGCCGAATTGCTCGAGCAGCTGATCCGCTTCTATGGTGGCGCGATGCAGGACTTCCTGGGCGCCTATCTGGAGCGCAGCGTGTCGGCCTTCGTCGCCAACCAGGAGAACCTCCAGGAGCAGTTGCTCCATCTGGCTCGCGAGAACCCGATGGCAGAGTTGGCGAAGAAGAACCTCAGCCTGTGGACCGATCTGCACGAGAACATCCTGACAGCGTGGAATCCTGCAGCGCAAAAGCATAAAAAGAAAAAAGAAGAAAAGTAAGTTATTGAATGCATTGCTAAATTATCTTTGTTGAAAAGAAATATTTTGCAGTGCAAAAAAACTTTGCTATTATTCTCCCTGCCCATATCAAACACGACAGCGAGGATCTGACATGACTACCGAAACATTTGATTTCTTCGAGACCAGCAAGAAGGTCTTTGGACCCGCTAACGAGCTGGGCGAGATCGGTCTGGAGGCTTTTCAGAAGACGATTCAGCTACAGCTTGAGCTGGCCGGCGACGCGATGGAGCTGATCACAGACGAGCTGGCGGTGTTCGGCGAAGCCGAAGGCCCGACCGATTTTGCCAAGGCCCAGGGCAAGCTGGCCACGGCCTATGCCGGTCGCGCGCAGAAGCGCGTCCAGAGCCTGGTGGAAACCTATGCCGCGGCCCAGCAGTCGATGCTGAACGTCGCCCGGATTGGGTTCACCGATGCACTCGACGTTGCCAAACCGAAGGCCAAGCCTGCGGCGCGCAAGAAAGCCGCCTGAGGCGACCGGATCAAGGCGGTGTCCTTCGGGCCACCGCCTTTTTTTCACCTTCGTCTAATGGCCGCTGCAGGTGCCCTGCTGGCAAACTAGAAGGCTTGGATAAAGGCAGACAAGACCCGGGGGGTAACGACATGGCCGAAACACGCGAGATCGTAGTACTCAGCGCCGTCAGGACCGCGATAGGCACCTACGGCGGCAGCCTGGCCGGAACACCCCCGACCGAACTCGGGGCCACCTGCGTCCGGGCGTCTGTTGAACGCGCCGGCATCGCGTCCGAGGACGTGGGCCATGTCGTATTCGGCAACGTGATCCACACCGAGCCGAAGGACATGTATCTGTCCCGGGTCGTGGCGGTCAATGGAGGTCTCCCGGTGGAGACTCCGGCATTCACCGTCAACCGACTCTGCGGCAGCGGACTCCAGGCAATCGTCTCCGCGGCCCAGCTGATCCAGCTCGGCGACGCTTCCTGCACCGTTGCCGGCGGGGCGGAGTGCATGAGCCGGGCTCAGTACTGGATCCCCGGACTGCGTTTTGGCCAGCGCATGAACGACGGCCAGGTGATCGACGCCATGGTCGGCGCGCTGACCGACCCGTTTGACGATTGTCATATGGGCATCACTGCCGAGAATGTGGCGGAACGCTGGGGCGTCAGCCGCGAGGACCAGGACGCCCTGGCGGTCGAAAGCCAGCAGCGTGCGGCGCGGGCGATCGAGGCCGGTTATTTCAAGGACCAGATCGTCCCGGTCGAGATACGCCGCAAGCGGGAGATGGTGGCGTTCGATACGGACGAGCATGTCCGCGGCGAAGCCACTGTCGAGGGCCTGGCGAAATTGCGGCCGGTGTTCCGCAAGGACGGCAGCGTGACGGCCGGCAATGCTTCAGGTATCAACGACGCCGCCGCGGCGGTGGTATTGATGGACCGGGAGATGGCCGAACAGCGCAAGCTCAAGCCGCTGGCACGGCTGGTCGGCTATGCTTTCGCCGGCGTGGAGCCGAAATACATGGGTATCGGTCCGGTGCCGGCGACCCGTCATCTGCTCGAAACGACCGGGTTGAGCGTGGATGACATCGATGTATTCGAGGTCAATGAAGCTTTCGCCGCCCAGGCGCTGGCCGTGGCACGGGATCTCGGATTGCCAGCGGACAAGACCAACCCCAATGGCAGCGGTATCTCACTCGGTCATCCGATCGGCGCCACCGGCTGCATTATCACCGTCAAGGCGATCCACGAACTGCATCGCAGCGGTGGACGCTATGCATTGGTCACTATGTGCATCGGCGGTGGCCAGGGCATCGCTGCTATCTTCGAGCGTTTGTAAAGAGAGGTTGTCGTGCTGGAGTCACTAAAGCTGGAGAACATCCGTAGCCAATACGAGATGAGCCGCCTGATGGCCGGTATGTCAAAGGATCTGGGCAAGGCCTATGCGCAGTGGTTCGGTCGTCTGCTGATCAATCCTTCCACGCCGCTGCGCGGCAGCGCGAATCTGGCCATGGACTGGCTCTCGATCTCGCGCGACGCAGCGCTGAAGATGGCTGGCGTCGAGACCGCCGGGGAAAAGTTGAATGGCGACCGCCGCTTCCGCTCGGACGCGTGGCAGAAGAACCCCACGCTCGACCTGGTGCGCCGGCTCTACATGGCTTATGCGCGCACGGTGCTGGAGATGGTCGACCGGACCCGGGGCATGGACGAGGAGCAGAGACGCAAAGTGCGTTTCTTCACCGCCCAATTCCTCGACGCGATCGCACCGAGCAATTTCCCTCTGACCAATCCCGAGGTGATCGAGGCCACCGTCGGCAGCAAGGGCGGCAATCTCGCCTCCGGTCTGATGAACCTGTGGGAAGACCTGGATCTGCGCCACGGGCGTCTCAACATCAGCATGTCGGATCTCGGCGCTTTCGAGGTGGGTCGAGACCTGGCGGTGACGCCGGGCGAGGTGGTGTATCAGAACGAGCTGATCCAGCTGATCCAGTACACGCCGACCACAAAGCAGGTCGCGAAACGTCCGCTGCTGATCATCCCGCCCTGGCTCAACAAGTTCTATGTGCTGGACATGCAGCCGGACAACTCGGTGGTCAAATACCTGGTGGATCAGGGCCAGACGGTGTTCCTGATCTCCTGGCGCAATCCCGACGAGTCGACCCCGGACAAGAGCTTTGATGACTACATGCTCGAAGGCCCGTTGCAGGCGCTGGAGGTGATCGAGGCAATCACCGGCGAAGCCGAGGTCAACGCGATGGGCTACTGTCTCGGTGGCATCCTGCTGGCGTGCACCCTGGCCTGGCTCGATGCCAAGGGCCGTAATCCGATCCGCTCCGGCACCTATCTGACCACTCTGATCGATTATTCAGATGTGGGTGACGTCAAGGTCTTTGTCGACGAAGCCCAGATCAAGCGGCTCGAGCGGGTGGGCAAACGCAAAGGGTATATCCCCGGCGACAACGTGGCATGGGGATTCCGCATGTTGCGAGCGCCGGACCTGATCTGGTCCTTCATCATCAATCACTATCTGCTGGGCAAGGAACGCATGCCCTTCGATCTGTTGTTCTGGAATGAAGACGCCACCAATATGCCGCTGACCGCGCATTCGTACTTTATGCGCAATATGTATATGCACAATCGTCTGCGTGAACCCGGCGGCATCGAGATGGCCGGCGAGCCCATCGATGTGACCCGGATCAAGACGCCGGCCTATGTGCTGTCCACCCGGGACGACCACATCGCGCCGTGGAAGACGACCTACGAATCGACCCAGCTGTTTTCCGGTCCGACCCGGTTTGTGCTCGGCAACTCCGGCCATATCGCCGGGGTGATCAATCCGCCGTCGAAAAAGAAGTACGGTTATCGCGCCAGCTCGGAGACGCCGGCTGATGCCGATGCCTGGCTGCATGATACAGAGGAGCATGCGGGGTCCTGGTGGCCGGACTGGATACGTTGGCTGCGCCGATATTCAGATGGCAAGGTCGCGGCCCGGAAACCCGGGAGCGATGAATACCCGTCTCTGGAGCCGGCCCCGGGCAGTTTCGTCAAACAGACGATCCGCCCGCCAAAATAGCGCGCGGTGGTCCGCGGCGTCCGCTCGAGCGGGGCGCCTGACTCAGTACATATGCTGGCCGCCGTTGACCGAGACGGTGGAGCCGGTGATAAAGTCGGCTTCGTCACTGACCAGGTAGAATACCGCGCGGACGATGTCATGGGGCTCGCCGAGTCGTCCCACCGGGATCCGCTGGATGATCTTCTCCAGCACCTTCTCCGGCACCGCACGCACCATCTCGGTGTTTACATAGCCCGGTGCCACCGCATTGACGGTGATGCCATAGGCCGCGCCTTCCTGTGCCAGGGCCTTGGTGAAGCCATGCATACCTGACTTCGATGCAGCGTAATTGACCTGGCCGTACTGTCCCGCCTGGCCATTGACCGAGCCGACGTTGACGATGCGACCGAACTTCCGTTCGCGCATGCTCTCGATCACCGCACGACACAGATTGAAACAGGAGGTGAGATTGGTACGGATGACATCATCCCACTGCTCGAAACTCATCTTGTGCAGGGTCGAGTCACGGGTGATACCGGCATTGTTGACCAGCACCTCGATCGGCCCGACGCGCTCGGCCACTTCCGCGACCCCGCTCTGGACCTCGTCGAAATTGCCGGCGTCAAACTTGAACACCGGGATGCCGGTTTCTTGCTCGAATTGTTTGGCCCGTTCCACGTTGCCGGCATAGTTCGCGGCGACGACGTAGCCCGCTTCATGCAGCTCCCGGGATATGCCGCCGC
>JBATKC010000113.1:0-5722 GCA_049669065.1 Gammaproteobacteria bacterium | reverse complement strand
GCTCTGGTTGGACTGCAACTGACCGGCGTTGCGCTCCAGCTCTGTCAGGCTCGCTGACAGCTGCCGGGTCGCGTCATCCAGACGACCGATAGCGGTGTCCAGATTCGAGCGCTTGCTCTCCGCCCCGATCGTGGCCTGGCGCTGATTCCAGAAAACATAGCCGGATCCGACTGCCGCGAGGATGGCCAGCAATAGCGCGAACAGGGCGAGACCGCGGCCACCGCCGGATCGCTGTGCGGTCTCGGTTACCGGGGGTGCCGGGGCTGACGGTGCCTCTGCCTTGCGCTCAGTCGCGCCGGGCGCCGCTTCGGCTGGGCCCGCGCCGGCTCCTGCGTCGGCTCCGATCGTGCTCCCGATCTCGTCTGGCGTCGCCGATTCTGCTTCCGGCTGATCGCCGGGCGGCTTGTTTGGGGTGTTTTCGTTCATGTTAGGTATCCCTGACGGCGGGGTGTGTCGTAGCCTGGTGTCGCCAGGAGGTGATAGCCTCGAGCAAGGCAGCGTCGTCAGGTGCCTCGCTCAGCAGCCGCTGCGCATGGTGCCCCGCACCCTCGGCCCTTTGTATCACACGAGGACTCGCGGTCACCAGCGGGGTCCGATTGAGCAATTCCGTCCCCACCGGGCCCAGCGTATTGTACAAACTGTCAAGGATGGCGACGCTTGTGGCGGTGAAAAGCTGCACCTGCCCATCAGCCCAGCGCCGCAGCAGCTCCTCTACCCGTTGTGGCGGATGCAGCGACGGTTGTCGCTGATAAACCTCGAGATAGATCACCTCGGCGCCGCGGCTACCCAGCGATTCTGCCAACAGCTCACGACCGCCGACACCGCGCACGATAAACGCGTTGCCCTTGAAGTCGGTCAGAGCAGGATGCGCCAACAGGGATTCGGAGTCGTGACCTGGCGACAGAATGTCAGGCGTTAACCCACGGCGTCGCAAGGCTGCTGCGGTGGATGGACCGATCGCCGCCAGCTTCGGCTGTATCGGTGTCCGCAACAGGTCTGCGCCATGCGTCACCGCGTTGCGGCTGACGAAGATCACGATGTCGTGCGGGCCCGCCTGGCCCAGCCTGTCGGTCGCATCGGCGGGTGCGATGCGCGACTCTATCTCAATACCCGGCCAGCGGACGGCCTTGCCACCGTGAGCTTCAATCGCCGCGCACAGCGGCTCGGCAAGCTCCCGCGGCCGGGTGACCAGAACGGTGACCCCGTCCAGCTCGCGGCTACTCATGACTCTGTCTGGAGTGACTCCAGCAAGGCGCCGGCGCCATCGGCAAGAAGGCCCTTGGCCAGATCGTTGCCGAGTCGACGGGCGTCGGTCTGGCTGCCACGAACCTCACGGCGCAGCAGTTCGCTGCCGTCCGGTGTGGCCACCATGCCACGCAGATACATTTCGCCCTCGCGGATCTCTCCGTAAGCGGCGACCGGTGACTCGCAACTGGCTTTCAGTGTGGCGGCGAAACTGCGTTCGGCGTCAACGCAGCGCCTCGTGCCTTCATGTTCGACCAGCTTGAGCGCCGCGAGTACCTCTTGCTTGTCCTCGCGGCACTCGATGCCGATAGCGCCCTGGCCGACGGCCGGCAGGCATTCCTGATAGCTCAAGCGGCCAGTGATACGCTCGCCGAGCCCGAGCCGCTTCAACCCCGCCGCTGCCAGCACGATGGCGTGGAATTCGCCTTCGTCGAGCTTGCGCAGCCGGGTCTCCACGTTGCCGCGAACCGGCTCTATGGTCAGGTCAGGGCGAAGAAAGCGCATCTGAGATTGTCGACGCAGGCTGGATGTCCCGACCCGGGCATTCTCGGGCAGGGCATCGAGGGCGTCGATTCCGCCCACTGAGGCGAGCGCATCGCCAGGATCAGCCCGCTGCAATACCGCGCCGATCACCATCCCCTGCGGCAGGTCCCACGGCACATCTTTCATCGAGTGCACAGCGATGTCAGCCCGGTCCTCGAGCATCGCCACCTCGAGTTCCTTGATAAACAGCCCCTTGCCACCGATCTTGGCCAGCGATCGGTCGAGGACTTCGTCACCTCGCGTCGACATCGGGATGACCTCGATCTCGATGCCCGGATGAGCGCGGCGCAGCGTGTCGGCGACGTACTCCGCCTGCCACAGCGCCAACCTGCTCTGGCGAGTTGCGATACGTAATTCCCTGATCATGCGGATTGAACCTTGCGTCGTAATGCAGCGGTGTGTCTTCGGCTCACGGCCAGTTGCTCCTCGCAGCCTCTTAGCCTGACCTGGAGCTGGCCGCGGTCGGCGCGTTCCACCGCATCGATATGCCTGATCGCGACCAGCGCATTGCGATGGATACGGACGAATTCCTCGGCGAACTCTTCCTCCAGCTCCTTGAGCGAGTCATCGATCAGGTGCGAACCGCCGCCGTGGCGCACACTGACATATTTTTGTTCGGCGCGAAAGTAACGGATATCGTCAACCGGAATGAGGTGCAGATGCTCACCGGTGCGTGCGCTGATGTGTCGGCGACGTTGCTCGCCGGGGTTGATGCTGGCCAGCTGAGCACGCGTCGGTCGCGAGGCGCGCGCCATCCCCTCCGCCAGCCTGGCCCGTCGCACCGGCTTGAGGATGTAACCGACCGCGGCGGTCTCGAAGGCCTTCAATGCGTAATCGTCGAAAGCGGTGACGAAGATCACTGCAGGCGGCTGTTCCAGTCGCGACAGATGGCCCGCGGCCTCGATGCCGTCCATGCGCGGCATGCGTATGTCCATCAACACGATGTCCGGGGACAACGACTCCGTCTGCTGCAGCGCTTCGCGACCATCGCTGGCGGTACCCACGACGCTGAAGTCATCCAGATCTCCCACCAGCTGCACCAGCCTCTCGCGCGCCGGTGCTTCATCGTCGACGACCAGCACCCTGATCATCCCGCTTCCACCCGAGGGAAACACAGTCGAACCACGTAGCGCTCGTCCTCGACGCCGAAGCTGACGTTTGCTCGACTGTCGTAGGCCAGTTCGAAGCGCTGAGTGATGTTGGACAATGCGATCTGGTTGCCCTGCCGTTGCGATGTATCCCCTGGCGCCGGTAGCGGATTGCTGATCGTCAATTCGATCATGCCGCCCTCGGTCTCACGGCCGGCGATGATCACTTCGCCGCCGTCAGGACGCGGCTCGATGCCGTGATAGATCGCGTTCTCGAGCAATGGTTGCAGCGACAAGGCCGGTATCTGCGCCCGCAGCGGCAAGGCCTTGACCTGCCAGTTGACGCGCAGTCGCTCGCCGAGGCGCAGCTGCTCGATACGCTGATAGATACGCGCCACTTCCATTTCTTCCTTGAGCGTCAACGGTGTGCCTGACTCGCGCAGCGAGGCACGGAACAGGTCGGCAAGGTCTTCCACCGCCTCTTCCGCCAGCGCAGGATCGCGTCGGGTCAGGGCAGCGATGGTGTTCATGCTGTTGAACAGGAAATGGGGCCGGATGCGAGCCTGCAGTGCATTGACCCGGGAGGTGGCCTCGAGCTGTACGTTGCGGCGCCATTGCTGCGCCACATAGAAATAGCGCAGCGCGAGCGCACTGACGATCATGCAGGTCAGCAGATTGGCGCCGAGAAAGCGCAGGTGACGGCTCGGGTCATCGCTGCGCAGCAGCCGCAGCTGATCCCAGTACTGGCCCATCCACCAGCCCGCCTCGGAGATCAACGCAGTCACCATCAACAGCAGGCCCAGCGCCACCAGACTGCCCTGCGGGACTGAAAGACGCGCCAGACGCTCGCGGGTCCGGCATAACACAGCGGCACTGCCGAGGCCGATCCAGAGCAGGAACAGGGAGGTCTTGGCCAGGTCCTGCCAAAAAGATGCGCCGACCACAACATCGCTCCGGGCCAGAGTCAGCACAAGCGCCACCAGTTCGGTGATCACGACCACCGTGATCACCGAGTCGGGTGCGCAAAAATCAGGCAACAACAGGCCTTTGCGGTCGGCCATCGTGACGCGCTTGTCGGCGGGCTCCGCCACTCAGGTCTCGCCATCCCGGAACAGTCCGGATTTGATCCGGAACAGGGAAGAGATGTCCTCGTCCCCGTGCTCCGCGGCCAGCAGGCGGGCGTAATGATGACGGGTCATCTCGATGATCGGCAGCCGCACGCCATATTCGGCTGCCATGTCGGCGCAGATATCCAGATCCTTCTGGTGCAGACCGACCTTGAATCCCAGCGGATACTCACCGCGGACCATGGTCGGGCCGCGATGGCTCAAAAACCAGTTGCCAGCGGCGCCCCCGGACAGTGCAGTGATCAGGCGATCCATCGGCAGATCGTGTGCCTGGGCGAAGGCAAGGGCTTCGGTGACTGCCTGATTGATACCCGCCACCATGATCTGGTTGGTCGCTTTGGTGGCTTGCCCCGCGCCGACGGGGCCCATGTGTACGATCGTGCGACCCATGGCCTCGAGCACCGGCTGCACCCGGGCCAGATCGTCGGCATCGCCGCCGCTCATGATCGACAGCGTACCGGCCCGCGCCCCCTCGGTGCCGCCGCTTACCGGGCAGTCCAGGAAACCGGTGTCGAATCGGGTCAGGCGCCGGGCCGCCTCGCGGGCGGTCTTTGCGCTGATCGTGGAACAGTCGATGACGATGGCGCCGGCATGCAGAGACGGCCCGATGGTATCTACGATCTCGAGCACGTCGTCGTCGCCGGAGACACAGATTACCACTACATCCGAGGCGGCGGCGAGAGCGCCGGGATCTTCGGCCCGCGCACAACCCAACTCTGCGGCGAGCCGCTCGGCGACAGTGGCAGTGCGGTTCCAAATCGACCGCAGCAGGCCGGCTTTATGAAGATTGATCGCCATGGGTTTGCCCATGGCGCCGAGACCGATGAAGCCGGCTCTCATGATTGCTTGCTGCCCTCAGCTAGCCCGAGACTGAGGCCAGGAGGCCGTCGGTGGTGGCCGCGGCGGCCACAGCGGAAAACTGGTCGTTCACCGGTGCGGACGATCCCCTGGTCCGGGGATCGCAGTATAACGCAGGGTCTGCCTTCGGGCGCCGCGAGCGGCAGCTTCAATTACACCAGGCGTCAACGTCGTCCATGGCGCTGGCCCGCGCCTCGTCGATTTCATCGTCGGTCAGATAACGACGGCCGCCGTCGGGCAGACTTTCATACAGCCGTGGCGCGGTGGTGTAGGTGTCCATCCGTTTGCGTGCGGCGGCGCAGCCGATCTCACGCTGGCGGGCTATTTCTTTCTGCTTGCGCTGATCCTCGGCGGTCTGTTCTTGCGCAACCGCCTGTTGCTCTTCGGCCGCCGCATATTGGGCAGCTTCCTGCTGTTGGCGCGCCGCGACCCGTCCCGGCATGGTCGGCTCATAGGTCAGTCCGGTGGGCTCCGCGTCCGGGCCATCAGGCACATCGCTATAGTGCACGGTGCCGTCCGGATCGACCCAGCGATACACCTCTTTCTGCGCATGCGCGAGCCCGCTGCCAATCACCAGCGCGCCGCTCAAAACCAGCATTGCCAAATGTCTCATCTGCCTGCCGCTCCCATCCCGTGCCGACCTAGAGTGCCTCCGCGCCGGTTTCCCCGGTGCGGATGCGGATCGCCCTGTCGAGGCTGTAGACGAATATCTTGCCGTCTCCGATCTTGCCGGTGCGGGCGACGTTGGTGATCGATTCCACCACCTGATCCACCAGATTTTCGTCCACCGCCAGCTCCAGCTTGACCTTGGGCAGAAAATCCACCACGTACTCCGCGCCCCGGTACAGCTCAGTGTGCCCT
>JBATKC010000112.1:0-2247 GCA_049669065.1 Gammaproteobacteria bacterium | reverse complement strand
AAGCATTCCTAACCGCTCCCTCAGGATTCTCAAGGAACTCCTCAGGACCGCCGGTCCGATCCGCTCTAGCGTGTGGCCATGGACGAAACATGGCAGCCGGAGGACCCGGGTCGAGCAACACGCCCGGCCGGGGGAGCGGAGATGAACAGACCCAGAGGAATGTGGTGGCTGGCCGCCCTGGCGGCAGGCGGCCTGACCGGTTTCGACGCCCTGAGCGCAGACCTGGCCGTGGCCAATACGGTCAATGATGCGACGTTGATGCCCGGCGCCGCCGTGGAATTCACGGTCACCGTGGCGAATCTCGGGTCCGGGGACCAGCCGGCGGTGGAAGTGTTCGACCGGCTGCCGCCCGGGCTGGTCATGCCGATCGGCACGGCCCCGTTTCTGAGCCAGGGACGCTATGAATTCGACACCGGCGTATGGCAGGTGGATGACCTGAGGGCCGGGGCCAGCGCGGTGATGGTGCTGCCGGCCCAGGTGGATGTCGACCCGCTGCCGCCCTGCCTTTACAACGAGGCGCGAGTCATCTCTGTGGTCGGGGATACGGATCCGGACAACGAAGTGGCCTTCGCCGCCCTGCGCCTGCCCGGGATCACACGCTGTATCGATCTTGGGGTGGCGCAGATCGACTTCGCAGTCTATTCGCCGGTGTGCAGCAATTCGCGTCGGGTGCGCTTCACGATCCAGGTCGTCAACCGCGGGCCCGATCCCGCGGATCAGGTGATCGTATCCCTGTCACGGACCCCGAGATCCATACCGGGCCTGAAATTCCAGGACACGCGGTGCCTGCGCCAGGGCGAGGCCAGTTGCGAGTTGAGCCACCTTGCTGCGGGCGAGATCGTGTTCCTGGACATGGTCTCGTCCGAATTCAAGAACAGTGGTGCCCGGGAGGTGACCGCGGGATTCACGGTGACAAGTGCGGGCACGGAGATCGGAGCCGGTGACGAAGTCAGCGAGCAGCAGTGGACCCTGCCCAAATTCGAGAACTGCTCGATCGACCTGGGCTCCGGTGTTGCGGGCTGCTTTATCGCCACTGCTGCCTTTGGTTCCAGCCTGCATCCCCATGTGCAGACCCTGCGGACGTTCCGGGACCGATACCTGCTGATCCATGGCGCCGGTCGTGCCGTCGTGGCGGCCTACTATCGGTGGTCGCCGCCGATCGCGGACTACATCGCCGACCGTCCCCGGTTGCGGGCCGTGGCGCGCGGGTTGTTGTGGCCGGTGGTCCTCCTGGCCGAAGGCAACCGGCTGATGCTGGCCGGCCTTTTCTTCATCTTGTTTTCCGGCCTGCGTCGATGGTGCATGGCCGGTCGTCTGAGGTCGTATGACGCCCCGACCGGGGCGAGAGGTAGCCGACATGACTAGGGAAATGTGTCCGAGAAACGTGTTGATCTGGCTGCTGATCTGTGCCCTCGCGGGGTGCACCAGCATGCGCACGGTGGACCGCGGGACCGATGACAGCACACCGCCCGCCGTCGAGGTCGGCGATCGCGTGCGGGTGGTGACCCGGGACGGCCGGGAACTGGAGTTTACAGTCACCCGGATAGACGGGGATGTGCTGGTCGGTGGCAAGTCGAAGAATCAGGCGCGAGGCACCGAGCCCGGCGAGATTCGCATGCCGTTCGAGGACGTGGCGCTGGTGCAGGTGGAGTCATTCGACGGGTGGCGGACCGCCGGGCTCGTGGCCGGTTCCGCACTCCTGGTCTACACGGCGATGGCCCTGGTGATCATCGCTATCGGCCCGGCTCTGATCCTCTGATCGGGGACGGCTTGCGTGTCCAATACGAGGAAGACTCCATGAACAGGGCTGTCTGTATTTTCGCGTTTGTTGTCCTGCTGTCAGCATGCGCTCATCGAATTCCGGTGCCGGAGCACACGCTGTTTCTCGGTGAAGTCGTGGCGCTGGCACCGAGCGACTCGCGCGATGGTGGTCTGGAGCATGCCGGCGAATTCGCCGGCTTCCCGGATGAACTGTTCAGCAGCTGCGGGATCGGCCGGGGCGGCGCGGGTGCCGCGGATCTGGCGCTGGTGCGATTCTCCTATTACTGGCACAACGGTGGCGCCCCCGTCCGCGAGACCGTGCGCTGGTACCCGCTACGCGACGGCGTCGACGTTGCCATCGGCAACCTGGTCGAGATCGAACTGGTCGCGGGGGCCGGCGGGTCGGCCAGCCGTTGTCCGCGGGTGAGCCAGCGGGTATCGGAGGACCTGGACAGCGGCGGATGCGGATATCGCACGGCCGGGCCT
>JBATKC010000111.1:0-2192 GCA_049669065.1 Gammaproteobacteria bacterium | reverse complement strand
GGATTCCGCTGCCGGCCGCGCGGGTCGGGAGTTGCTGCGTCATCTGGATAACCGTTTTGACCGGGCCGAGGCGATGTTGGCCAGCCTGCTCGGTCGCCGCGATCAGTGGCTCAGCCGCGTGGCCGGTCCGGGGGCGATGGACGAGGACGCCCGTCGGGCCTGGCTGGAGGGCAGCCTGCAGCGCCAGATCGTGGAGGAGCTCAGTGGTCTGCGTGAGTGCGTCCCCGAGTCACTGTTCGAGGAACTACCGGCGCTGGCCGCGTTCGCCGCGCGTACGCTGGAGCAGACCGCATCGGACTCTGCGATCGTCGCCTGTGCGGAGATGACCGGTTTGCCGGCGAGCGGCGAAGCCGCACTGGCCCAATGGCGCGGACTCGCGGAGCTGCTGCTGACCCGGAGTGGTGACTGGCGCAAGCGCGTCACCAAGGCGATCGGATTGCCGGCAGGCACCCGGGAAAAGGCGGCACTGGAGGGCGTGCTGGCGGCACTTGCGGACGAAGCGTCGCTCCGGCAGCGTCTGCACCAGGCCCGCGAGCTGCCTGACTGGCGTTACGACGCGGCGCAATGGCATATCCTCGGTTGTCTGTTGACGTTGTTGCCGACCACGGCTGCGGAACTGGAGCTGGTGATTCGGGAGCGGGGCGAGGCGGACTACGTTGCCGTGGCACACGCGGCCAGACGCGCATTGGGCGACGACGATGCGCCCACCGACCTGGCACTGGCGCTGGACTATCGTGTCCGCCATGTGTTGCTGGATGAATTTCAGGATACCTCCAGCGGACAGGTGCAGTTGCTGCGGCGGCTGACCGCCGGCTGGGAGCAGCACGACGGGCGGACGCTGTTCTGCGTCGGTGATCCCATGCAGTCGATCTACGCCTTCCGCGAGGCCGAGGTGGGTCTGTTCCTGCAGGTCCGCCGCGAGGGTCGCGTCAACGAGGTCGATATCCAGGACCTGGTGCTGGAGGTGAATTTCCGCTCCGACCGGGGGCTGGTGAGCTGGGTCAATGAAGCCCTGGGGTCCATCATGCCGGCGCTCGAGGATCCACGTCTGGGCGCGGTCACGTTTGCCCCGGCCCAGGCCTGGCATGGCAACGGTGAGCAGCCGCCGGTCGAATTTCATGCGTTCGCAGATGACAACGAAGGTGTCGCCGAAGCCGCGCGCGTGGTCGAGGTCATCGCGTCGCTGCGCGAACGGGATTCCGCCGCAAGCATCGCGGTGCTGGTGCGGGCGCGGGCTCATCTCGCGCAGATCATCGCGCGGCTAAGACAGGCGGGCATGAGCTATCGCGCGGTGGAAATCGAGCCGCTCGCCCAGCGCCCGGTCATCCAGGATCTGATGGCGCTAACACGCGCTATCGTCCATCCTGGCGACCGCACCGCATGGCTGGCGATCCTGCGCGCCCCCTGGTGCGGTCTCACCCTCGATGAGATCGAGGCAGTGACCCGCGATGACCGGCAGACCGTCTGGCAATCGATCACAGCGGCGGTGTCGATTGGCGGTTTGGCCGCGGAGGCCAGCGACCGGCTTGACCGCTTTTGCCAGGTCATGGCCGCAGCCCTGGATGAACGCGGCCGTCGTCCGCTGCATCGGCTTGTTCAGGGCGCCTGGCTGGGGCTCGGCGGTCCGGCTGCGCTGACCCGGGTGTCGGATCTGGATGACAGCGACACCTATTTCCGGCGCTTGCACGGCCTGCAGAGGGCCGGCGATCTGGACGACGTGGCGACCCTCGAATCCCGGCTCGATGATCTGTTCGCTGCGCCGGATCCGGCCGCGACCGAAGCGGTGCAATTGATGACCGTGCACAAGGCGAAAGGGCTGCAATTCGACTATGTCCTGTTGCCGGGTCTGCATCGTGTCGCCAGCGGCGGGGATGCCCAGCTGTTGCACTGGCTGGAGTTCTCGCGCCCCGACGGTGGTTCGGATCTGCTGCTGGCGACGGTCGAAGAACGCGGCGCGGATCGCGATCCTCTGCATCAGTTTTTGAAGCGTCTGGAAGCGCGCAAGAGCGCGTTCGAGCTGGAGCGGCTGTTGTATGTGGCCGTGACCCGGCCGCGTCATCAGTTGCATCTCTTCGCGTCACTCAAGGTGTCGGAAGGAGAAGACGGTCTAGAGGTGCGGACGCCATCACGCGGCTCGATGCTGCACCTGCTATGGCCCGGTCAGCAGCGGCACTTTATTGATGCACTCGAGC
>JBATKC010000110.1:0-5932 GCA_049669065.1 Gammaproteobacteria bacterium | reverse complement strand
CCCATGATCCGTGCACCGATCCGACCCGGGTTGGCTCCCGCGGCCAGCAGGAAGACCAGCCCCAGGCCTATGGTCGCCATCCGCTGCAGCACGCACAGCGGGCAGGGCTCCAGTCCCAGACCGTGCTGGGCAAACAGGGCGAATCCCATCATGCCGGCGCAGGCGGCGGCGCCGGCCAGATTGACCGTTCTGCGGGTGAGTTCCGGCATGGATGACTGCGGGTCGCCGTGCCCGGGCTCAGGCGGCACCCTCTTCATAGCTCAGGTGACGGATGTCCTTGCCGTGGACCATGTAGACCACGTATTCGCAGATGTTGACCGCATGGTCGCCGATCCGTTCCAGCGCCCGGGCGACCCACAGCGTGTCCAGCACCCGGCGGATGCTGCGCGGGTCCTCCATCATCAGGGTGATGGCCTGGCGCATGATGGCCTCGTATTCCTCGTCCACCTGCCGGTCCCGCTCCGCCGTCGCCATGGCTGCCGCCGGATCGAGCCGCGCCAGCGCGTCCAGCGCCAGATTCAGCATCTCACGGACCATCTTGCCCAGGTGCTTGATCTCCCGGTAGCGATTCTCCGGCCGCTTCTCGGCCGCCAGCCGGGAGGCGAGGAAACCGATCTTCTCAGCCTCGTCGCCGATCCGTTCCAGGTCCGTGATGGACTTGATCACCGCCATGATCATCCGCAGATCCCCGGCGGTCGGCTGCCGGCGCGCGATGATGCGGCTGCACTCCTCGTCGATGGCCACTTCCATGCTATTGACCTTGTGATCGTCGTAGACGACTTTTTCGCCCAGATCGCTGTCGCCTTTAACCAGAGCCCGGATCGCCAGTCCGAGCTGCTCTCCGACGATGCCGCCCATCTCCAGTACGCTGGAGCGGACGGTCTCCAGTTCCTCGTCGAACTGCCGTGAGTAGTGATGACCCAGATCTTCCTTACGCATACCTTCAAACCGCCTTTGTCCGCCAAACCCTGCTGCCGCAGATATTACAACACAGGCCGATGACGCGTCCGTGCACCAGCGCAGAATAAAAAAACGGCCCCGGTCAGGTCGACCGGGGCCGCCATTCTCATCCAGACCTACCGGACTTACTTGAAGTCCATGGCGGCACGGAAGACGACCGCGTTGGGCTTGTCATCCTGCACGCTGCCGAGGCGCGGAGTGTCTTTCGCATCAGCCGCGATGTAGTTGAGCATGAACCGCAGGTACGGATTCACGTAGTAGTTCACGCCCAACGTCCAGTTGGTCTCCTCGCCGCCCTGGATGCCGCTGTCCTTGAGATCCAGATAGCTGTAACGGACCGCGAGCTCCCAGGCGTTGGTGGCCTTGGTCCGGCCGAACTTTCCGCCCTTGTAGGACCGACCAGTGTCGCCGGTGACGAACCAGCTGGCGTAGGCGTAGTAACCGGTGAAGTCCGGGTCCGAGCCGCTGTCGCGATCCACGGTCTGCATCATGTATTCGCCCTGGACCGAGAACGGCCCCCGCACCCAGGCCGCTTCACCGCCGAAGGTGGTGATGTCGTTGACCTCGGTGATGGTGCCGGTGTCGACCAGGCGCACGGAGGTCTGGTGCGACTCGGGACGCGAGCGGACCCGGTATTCGTTGTCCGAATCCGGCGAATCCTGCCAGTTGGCGGAGCCGCCGAAGTGCAGCTGGTTCTCACCGAACTTCGGCCCCCAGGTGACACGGCCGGCGAAGCCGACCCCTTCGTTCACGCCTTCCGAAGAATCCTCTTCCTGACCGAAGACCGACGCGGCCCAGTGCCAGGCGTCCACGTCGCCGGCCACGCCCGCGGCGATGCGGCGGCTCGGGGTCAGCTCGGCCAGCATGGCGCGCTCGATGAAGGTGATGTACTTGGAACTGGTCAGCTCCTCCAGGCCGGCTTCCTGCTTGAACTGTCCGAGCGTGATCTTGCCGAAGTCGAAGCCGCTGTAACGGATGTAGAGGTCCTTCAGGTCCACCCCGTCGCCCGCGAAATCATACTGAGCCTTGTAAGACCAGCTGTCGGCGATGTCGCCCTCGGCGAACAGGCGGGCGCGCCGGAACTCGGTACCGCGACCCATCTTGATGTTGTCGTCGTCATAGTAGGTGGCATCCACCTGGATGCGGCCGCCCAGGGAGACGGTCATTTCGGCCGTAGCCGGGGTCGCCGCAACGAGACCCAGGGCGACCGCGCCGATGGCGCCGACCGCATAGTTACGAGATTTCATCTCTCACTCCTTATCGTGGTTACGAACCGCGAGGCCCGCGAAATTTCTCGCCCGTACACCGGATGGCGCAGGGTTCGATGCGCAAATGCGACACTCGATCATCGCTTTGAACGGGCGCAGTGTAGGCCGCGAATATTTCAGGAATATGACGCGCCGAGGATTGGCGCGGGCTGGCTTTTGTGCAATCAGCGGAGGTTTTTCCAGATCCGGATCAGACCGGGCCGGGGTCCGCGGCGAGCCCGGCGCTTCTAGGCCTGTTGCAGATTGACCACATTGTCGCCAGGTGCCAGGCGTTCCGGCGGGAAGTGGCAGGTGAAGCGGCTGCCCTGCCCCAGTTCGCTTTCTATTTCCAGCGTCGCGCCGTGTCGTTCGAGCACGTGTTTGACGATGGCGAGGCCCAGACCGGTGCCGCCCGATACCCTGTCCCGGCCCTTGTCGGCCCGGTAGAAGCGTTCGGTGAGCCGCGGGATGGCGTCGGCGGGGATGCCCTTGCCGGTATCGGCGACCGTTATGTGACCACCCCGCTCGTCCACGGACCATCCGATCTCGACGCGACCGGTTGCCGGCGTGTATTTGACCGCGTTGGATACCAGATTAGAGAAGGCCGAGTACAGCTCGTTCTCTGCGCCAGTAAGACCGGCCTCGCTGTCAAGTTGCAGATCGATGGTGCCGGGCCGTTCCGGTAATGAAAGCGCATCTTTTCGGATCATCGCCAGGAGCCCGCCCA
The DNA here is from genome assembly GCA_049669065.1 of Gammaproteobacteria bacterium. GTDB lineage: Bacteria > Pseudomonadota > Gammaproteobacteria > Steroidobacterales > XN24 > CAMYOC01. The sequence continues at coordinate 2,998 of JBATKC010000110.1, read as the reverse complement.
CATCGACCCGGTCTCTGGCCGGTTTCTTGGCTCCGGCCTCCAGCCTCGACAGAGTCAGCAGATCCTCGACGATGGCCTGCATGCGGCCCGCCTGATGGCTCATATCGCAGACCGGCTGCCGCCAGGCCTCTGGCAGATCGGGATCGGAAGTCAGGCTGTCCAGATAACCGTTGATCACGGTAAGCGGCGAGCGGAGTTCGTGGGACGCATTGGCGACGAAGTCCCGGCGCACTTTCTCCAGCTTGACGCTGTCCGTGATATCGCGGCCGAGCAGCAACTGCTGTCCCTCGCCGCCATAGGGCACCATCCGCAGCGAAAGGCGAGCGCCCGGCTTCGAGGGCGAGCGCAACTGTACCGGTCCGCCCTCACCCCCGGAACGCAGATAGCGCAGGAAGCCGGGATCCCGCAGGATGTGATCCACGCGCAAACCGCGATCGGACTTCTTGATGCCCAGCAGTTCCGTGGCTGCGCGGTTGAGCCAGACGATCTCGTGATCGGGGTTCACGACCACGCTGGCATCGGGCAGCGCGGCACTGGATTTGCGGAACTCCTTGATCACCCTGCCCAGACGTTTCTTGCGCTGGCGGTGACGGCTGCGCAGCCGGTAGATGCCGGCGTAGACCTGACCCCAGACGCCGAACGCGGTCCGCGGAAGTTTGCCCTCGCGCAGACTCAGCCAGCGTTCGAGCCGATAGACGTTGTAAAGATGCCAGCCAAGGACCCCCGCCAGGACGGCAAGCAGCCACCACTGCAGTCCGCCGAATGCGAGACCCGCGGCGACTGCGGCCGCGACCAGTATCAGCAGCCGGCTCCCAGCGAGGATCCAGGGGCGGGATATCACCTCAACTCACGCGGGTAGAGAAGCGGTAACCAGCGCCGCGCACCGTCTGCACAAAGCGATCGAAACTGCCGGGTTCCAGCGCCTTGCGCAAGCGGCGGATATGCACGTCCACCGTGCGCTCTTCCACATAGACGTTGCCGCCCCAGACCCGGTCCAGCAACTGGCTGCGGCTGTAGACCCGTTCGGGATGACTCATAAAGAACTGCAGCAGCTTGAACTCCTTGGGGCCCAGCTGGATGTCGTCGCCGGATCCCCGGACGCGATGACTGGCTGGGTCCAGCTGAAGACCGTCTGCGTTCAATACCTCACCTGCGCCGACCGTTTGTCCCCGGCGCAGCACTGCCTCGATCCGTGCCACCAGCTCCCTCGGCGAGAAGGGCTTGGTGATGTAATCGTCGGCGCCGCCTTCGAGGCCGCGGACCTTGTCATCTTCCTCGGCCCGAGCCGTCAGCATGATCACCGGCACTTCGCTGGTGGCCTCGTTCCTCTTGACCCAGCGGGTCAGCTCCAGCCCGCTGGTGTCCGGCAGCATCCAGTCGATCAGCATCAGGTCGGGGTGGTTGTCCACGACCCGGGCGCGGGCCGTCACGCAGTCCTCGGCTTCCAGCACGTCGAAACCCGCCCGTCGCAACCCGAACGCGATCATGTCCCGGATCGGCTTTTCGTCTTCGACAATCAGTATCTGTTTGGCGCTCATACCAGTCTGTTCATCCGATTGTAACCCGCTGCGCATTGCATCACCGGTTTGTTACAGTTTCTTGACTCTCGCCGATTAACTGCGCCAGGCGACCTGTTCCCGAAGATACACCGGCATCGCCGCGTCCGCCGCGACCGCCTCGCCACGATCATATGCCGCTCGCGCGGTCTTGATCAGATCCCGCGCCTCCGGCAACAGATCCGGCTCAAGCACCTCGACATCCGCATCCATCCGGCGGGCCAGTTCCGGATATCGATGCCAGCCTGATCCCACGCCCAGCCAGCCGGGCGCCGGCGGCCGCGGCAAAGCGTCCGGTCCGGAGACCGACTCTTCACCCAGCAGCTCGGCCACCCCCTTATCGGTGACCGTGTAAAGACCCCAGTAGCATTCATCCATACGGGCATCGACGCACACGGCGACGCGGCTGCCTCCCCGTTGACGGCAGACCCCGACCGCCGCAGCAGCGAGGGTCGATACCGGCACCACCGGACATTCGAGACCCAGCGCCAGGCCCTGGACAACCGCGGTGGCGATGCGCACACCGGTAAACGAACCGGGGCCGCAGCCAAATGTAATCAGATCTACATTGGCCGGTGCCAAACCCGCCTCGGACAAACATTCGTCGACCATGCCCAACACGCGCCGGGCATGGATACGCGGTTCGCTGGACTGACGGCAGCAAAGCGTGCCCGCAACCGCCAGCGCGACTGAACAGCGGTCGGTGGCCGTCTCCAGCGCGAGGATATTCACGCGCAAACCGCCTCGTTCTGATCACGCAAAAACGCGCAGGCGGCGGCACAATCCCGGATCACCGGCATCGGCGGCAGACTATTGAGAAAAGCGCGTCCATAGCTGCGACCGCTCAGACGCGGGTCACAGATCATCACCACGCCGCGGTCCTCATAGTCGCGGATCAACCGGCCGACACCCTGTTTGAGCGCGATCACCGCCTGCGGCAGCTGGAAATCCCGGAACGGCTGGCCGCCACTCTGCCGGATCGCCTCCAGACGCGCCTGCAACAATGGATCGCCAGGCGAGGCAAAGGGCAGCCGGTCGATCACCACCAGTGCCAGCGCGTCCCCGCGCACATCGACGCCTTCCCAGAAGCTGCTGGTGCCAAGCAGGATCGCGTTGCCCAGCTTGCGGAATCGCTCGAGCAGTCTGTCGCGGGGCTCGTCGCCCTGCACCAGCAGCGGAAACGACGCCAGCGAATCACTGTCGGCGCGCAACAGCGCCGCGGCCTCGCGTAATGCGCGGTGACTGGTGAACAACAGAAATGCGCGTCCGCCGCTGGCCTCCAGCAAAGGGCGTGCGGCCTCCACCACCGCGCAGGTGTAGTCGCGCGAGGCCGGCTCGGGCATCTCCGTCGGCAGATACAGGCGTGCGTTGCGTCTGAAGTCAAAGGGACTGTCGAGCCGCAGCGCGCTGGCCTGGGGCAGACCCAGCCGTGACGCGTAATG
>JBATKC010000109.1:0-7293 GCA_049669065.1 Gammaproteobacteria bacterium | reverse complement strand
CGATAGAGCTGATACGCGCTGGCGACGAGCAGGATGCCGAGATAGACCTTGATGTCTTTCTGGTACTCGACAAACAGGTTGTTCACGAACGGCTCGCGCCAGATGTAGTGGCGGCCGTTGAGCTCGTACCAGGGAATCCGCATCGCGATCATCAGGCTCTGGTGGCCGAACGCGAAGATGATGCTGCCGGCGGTATGACCGATGACCGCCGGCACCCAGGCGCTGCGCTTCAACGGGAACAGCTTCAGCCAGCGGATCACGAATGCGATCATGATCAGCACGGCAATGGCGCTGGTGACCTGCTCGGAAATAAGCCGGAAGTTGTCTTTGCCAAACCCGGACAGGTCGCGCTCGCCGAATTTGGCCAGCAGATCCGCACCCCACAGCACCGTGACGATCACCACCCAGCCGGCGGCCTCGGCCCACCAGCGCGTGCGATCCCGGCCAGTGTCACTGGCAATCACATTCCGTCCCCGTGTCCCGTCCATTCGTCCCGGCGCGCTGCATTTCGTCCCAACACCCCTGGCGGAGGCGCCATAAGCCCTTAGATTTGCTCCGGATTCTCATCACCGGAGGCGATCGACATGAACTGGCACAATCTTATCAACAGCAAGCTGCTGGCGCTGGCCTGCCTGATCTTCCTGGTCTTCGTACTGACCGCCTGCGGCGGTGGTGGCGGCGGCGATGTGGTCGGCGGACCGGCACCGGCACCGCCCCCGGTCGTCGATCCCTGCGACTCCACCAGCGTGCTGGAAGACGGCGTCTGCCGGCCCTTCGCCACCCGGTCCGACGAACGGATGCCGACCCCGTTTGTGGAAGACGGCCAGTCGGTGACCCTGGAGGTGGTGGTGTTCAAACCCCTTGCCCAGGCAATGATGGCCGGGAGGACCGCGACGACCGAAGACAACGGCACCCGCTACCCGACCCTCGTGTTCCATCATGGCTCCACCGGCAACGGCTCCGATCCGTCCCTGTTCGGCCTGACCTTCTTCAGCAAGACCGTGGCGCAGTTTTTTGTCGAGCGCGGCTGGATGGTCGCCTTCCCCCAACGCCGCGGCCGCGGCAGCTCGGACGGACTCTACGACGAAGGCTTCAAACCCGACCGCAGCGCCTATTCCTGTCAGGCCGACCTGGCCCTGGGCGGCGCCGACCACGCCCTGGACGACCTGGACGCCATCACCGACTGGCTACGCAACCGCGCCGACGTGGACGCCACCCGCATGCTGGTGGGCGGCACCTCCCGCGGCGGCATCCTGTCCGTGGCTCACGTGGCGCGGCGACCCGACGTGTATCGGGGCGCCATCAACTTCGTCGGCGGCTGGCTTGGCGAAGGGTGTGGGGATTACCGCGTGGTGAACCGGACGATGTTCGAAGAGGGGGCCGGTTTTCCGGGGCCCACCTTGTGGCTGTACGGGGCGAATGATTCGTTCTACAGCCTGCCGTATAGCCGTACCAACTTCGACGCCTATACCGGGGCAGGCGGCTTGGGGGTGTTTGAGGTGTTCATGCGGGCGCCGGGGCGCAACGGCCACTTCCTGATCAATGATCCGGCGTTGTGGGAGATGGAGATGGATGCGTTCCTGGGAGAGTTATAGGTCAATAGGGGGACAGTTTACCTATTTCCTGGCGCTGGTTTGTGCCCGGCACCTTGCAACGAAATAGGTAAACTGTCCCCCTATTCTCAAGATGAAAATCTCCACAGACATCATCCGGATAGCAGGGATCGTCGCCGGCGTCGGGCTGCTTGGCGGAAACGCCGCCGCTGCCGAATTGCCTTTGCCGGTCAATATTCCGCTGGCAGGCGTGTGGGCGAGCAGCGAATCAACGGATCGCGGCCGGCTCGATGCCTTGCTCATACCCGTGGGCGAAGGCGAGTACGAGCTGTGGTTCCGGGTCACCGGGAGTACGATTTTCAATGACACCGGCAAGCCCTATCCGGACGAGGGTATCTATCCGGTCAAGCTGGAGCGGCTCGAGGACGATGAGCTCGCCTTTATCTACCGGCAGCCGTTTCCCCGCATCCCCGCCCTGTTCTTCGTGCCGAAGCGCCTGACCTACGAAGTCAGACTCGAGGGACCATTGAAGATGACGGGCCGGGAGCGCTGGAAGGCGAAGGTGAACGATCACAACCTCACCCTGACGCTGTTGGTCAGACCGGGCTCGATTGCCGGCACATACGACTACGACGGGCGGTGGGCCACTGCGACCGGCTTTTTCAGATTGACCGCTTATCCCCGTGAGGGCCGTAAGTAAAAAGGTCAATAGCGGGACAGTTTACCTATTTCCTGGTGCTGGCTGATGCCCGGCACCTTGCAACGAAATAGGTAAACTGTCCCCCTATTTTGCCCCTATTCTTCGAGACGGACTCCGGGAAGCCGGATATAATTATTAGGCTTTTCTAATCTACAGTCGGCCAAGGGACGACCTGGCCGGATCCAGATCCCGGAGACCCGCCATGCAAGACCTTCCTCACCACTATCGCGTCGCCGCCAAAAGCGAGTCAGAAGGAGGCGTTCACCTCCTCTCTGATGACGTCGAGACCATCGTTTCCGGCCCACCGGTCGAGTTCGGCGGACCCGGTGGCCAGTGGTCTCCGGAAACGCTGCTGGTCGCCGCGGTGGCCGATTGCTTCATCCTCAGCTTCCGGGCCATCGCCAGGGCATCCCGGCTTCCGTGGGATTCGGTCGAATGTCATGTCGAAGGCAAGCTCGACCGTGTCGACCGCTCGATGAAGTTCACCGAATTCACCGTCAACGCCACCCTGCATGTACCGCCGGACACCGACGAGCAGAAGGCAAACCGGATACTCGAGAAGGCCGAGGCAACCTGCCTGGTCACGAATTCCATGTCCGCCTCGCGACAGCTGAATGCGGTCGTGCGGGTGACATCGTCGGCGTAAGGAAAAAGGCACCTTCCCCCCCGGTGACCCATTCAATAAGCCGTGGAGTCATGATCGACCCCCGGCTTCTTTTCGCATGTCTCTGTCTGCGCGCCGTCCATCTGGCCGCGGCCACTTATCCGCCGGTGGCGCCGGAAGTGAGTTTCGACGCGGTGCTGGCCCTGCCGGTGGGCGAACCGGACCGGGCAGTCCGCTATGGCGATGCCGAGCCCCGGTTCGCCGAGCTGTGGTTGCCCGAAGACGACGCGCCGGCCCCGACCGCGGCCTTCTTACACGGCGGCTGCTGGCTCAACGCTTACGGTATCGATCACAGCCGCGCGCTGGCCACGGCGCTGAGAAATACGGGGACAGCCGTTTGTCCGTCTGTTTGAAGAGGGTCGTGACCCTTCTTTACCGGCCAAAACGAGTCACTGAGCAGGTGTGCCCGGATATCGAATTTGGAGCTACAAAACCCACCGCCCCTGCTCCCCGTTCAGGCGTTGCCCTTCTGTTTAACACATGCGTTATGTGATCGAGTTCACACTCTTCGGACTGGGGAGCGTCTGCCCTGCACGTCCCCAAAGCCCCTGTATCTAGTGAAATACGCTTGAACTTTGGACAGGCACGAGCAAAAAACGGGCACAGCCATGACACGCATGACAAAGACAAGCGTCTTCACTATTTTCAGCGTTGTTGCCGGCGTCGGCTTCTTCGCATCGACCAATACCCAGGTCGAGACGACACCAATGTCGAAACTGGCGTCGGAAGTACGGACGGCTTTCGCCGCTGTGGGCGAGCCGGTCGAAGCCGTGACTGTGGGCGAGCTGATCGAAGCCGTGACCAAGGGCGAGTCGATCGAGGCCGTGTCTACGGAGTCACGCCCGGTTAGCGCAGCTATCGAAGAATCGATAAGCAAGCAACCGACCCGCGAGCAGGCGCAGGCCGAAACGCTCTTGTCACGTCAGGACAATCCCCGCGATGTTATCACTCGTGTCGCGACGGATTTGCCTATTCCGGCAGTCGCCCGCGCCAAGATGAGTGCGCCGGTCGCCGCACTTGCAGAAAGCGGTAGTGACGAGCTCGTCGATTTGATCGTGAGTTACGAGACCCATCCGGAGCTATTCGAAGCGGATCGCGTTGAAAGCCTCGGCGGCGTTGTCACGAGGAATTACAAGAGCATGAAGATGCGTGCGATCCGTATACCGGCGGATGCCCTCGCGTCGCTTGCCATCGACCCCGAAGTGAGAGTGCTGTCCATGGACAGCAAGATCTCAGCGGCCTCAGCGGCAGCACGGCAGACAGCCCGGCAGCCGACGGCTGGTTCGCCCAACGCGTTTGCAGTCGATCCGAACATCGGCATCGCAATACTGGACACCGGTGTTGCTGATCACGCCGACCTGGGTCTGGTCAACCGCGTCGATATCATCCCCTCAGCCAGTGCCTGTGCCGGGACGTTCCGCGACGAATTCAACAGCTCCGCGTTTGGCGGAAACGACGGTTCCCTGCAGTGGCAAGGCGCCTGGGTCGAAGACGATACGGCAGGTGCCGGCCCCAACTCGGGCAATGTCGTCATCAGCGGTGGCGAGCTGCGGCTCAAAGATCAGCCCAACACGGGGACCGAACCGGGTGCTGCCCGCGCGGCTGATCTCTCTAACGCCGGCTCGGCCACGCTCAGCTTTGAATTCAACACCTCATCGGGCGTGGATTCCAACGACCAGATCACCCTCGACGTCTCCAGTGACGGTGGCAACACCTACGTGACCCTGGATATCTTCGAATCCTATCAAGGGGTGGTCTCGGACTCGAGAAGCTATGACATCTCCCCCTACGCCTCATCCGACACGATGATCCGCTTTCGTGTGACCAATCTGTACGGTGGCTCCAACGAGCACTTCGCCATCGACAACCTGCAGATCGAATCTGCCTCGTCGGCCCCGTCCTGTCAGAATCAGGGCACGATAACGGTCAACGCCCAGGTGAGTTCGGGAACTGACGACGCCGAGGAATATGGTGCGGACAGCACCTTGCCAGAGGGCCCCGGTTACGTGTACACCAACAGCTCCGACCTGGAGCTGGTGTATGACGACTGGTCATTCTCCGCGGATTACGTGGACAGCCCGAGCACTCAGGCTGTCGGCCTGCGCTTCAATGGCCTGGCGATCCCGCAGGGCGCCACCATCACCAACGCCTATCTCCTCTTCACGGCCAATAGCGCGGACAGCCCCAATTACCCCAACGACATTTCGACCAGCCTGGCTGTCCATGGCCACAACACGGACCATGCCGCGACCTTCGGCAGCGCGTACTATGACATCTCCAACCGCCCGCGTACCGGCGCGGCCGTGAAGTGGTCGCCCGCGGCCTGGGTCACCGGCAACGAATACGCCACCCCCGACCTGTCCCCCGTGGTGCAGGAGATCGTCAATCGCGGAGGCTGGGCCAGCGGCAACAGCATGGCCTTCGTGATCACCGGCAGCGGTACCCGCTCCGCGTTTTGCTATGACGACAACCCCGCCAAGGCGCCCCGGCTGGTGGTCGAGTACGACCTTGGCTCGTATGATGCCGACGACCCCTATGGCCACGGCACCCACGTCGCCGGTGCGATCGGTGGCAACGGCAGTTATTCCAACGGCGCCTACCAGGGTGTCGCACCGGGCGCAGCCATCCACTCCATTCGGGTGCTCGACCACGACGGCAAGGGTGCCACCTCGGACGTCATCGCCGGACTCGACTGGGTGCTGAACAACGCCTCGACGCACCACATCCGCATCGTCAACCTGTCGCTCGGCAAGGGCGTGGAAGAGTCCAACACCACCGATCCGCTGGTTGCGGCCGTGGAACAGGTGTGGGATGCGGGCATCGTGGTGGTGGCCTCGGCCGGCAACTACGGTCGTGACGGACACATGACCATCACCAGCCCGGGTAACTCACGCAAAGTCATTACCGTCGGTTCGCTGACCGACAAGGGTACGGGCGGCAACTTCGGTGATGATTTCGTCTCGACCTACTCCTCGAGGGGACCGACGCTTGGCGATCATGTCCTCAAGCCTGATCTTATTGCACCGGGTAACCGCCTGGTCGCAGCAATGCCCAGTCAAAGCAAGCTCAAGGAAGACCTGCCGGGGCGGGCGCCGGGTTGCGGTTACGGCTGTGACGACTACTACCTCGAACTCTCCGGCACCAGCATGGCCGCGGCCATGGTCGCAGGCACGGCTGCGCTGATGCTGACTGAAGATCCTTCTCTTACGCCCTCGACCATCAAGGCGCGCCTGATGCGCTCGGCCCGGAAGATCGACGCGGATCCGACCGAATCGGGTGCCGGAGTACTGGACATCGACGCCGCGCTCAGCGAGACGGGCTACGTCTCCGGCCAGGCACTGTCGCCGCTCATGGGTCGCACCGACGAAGGCCCCGCGATTCACGTGCAGGATCCGGCCGAACTCTGGGGTGACGCCACCTTCGGTGCCGGTTACATCTGGACCGATGGTCACCTGTGGAACGATGGCTATCTCTCGTCCGACGGCTACATCTGGACCGACGGCTACATCTGGACCGATGGCTACATCTGGACCGATGGCTATATCTGGACCGACGGCTACATCTGGACCGACGGCTACATCTGGACGGACGCGGTCGCCGACTACGAACCGCTGCTCGATACCAGCAGCCAGACCCTCGGACTTAACGACGACAACTAGTTCAAATACGGGGACAGTTTACCTATTTCCTCCATTTCCACCGCCCTCAACCGGCAAGAAGAAATAGGTAAACTGTTCCCGTATTTGGCAACCGCTCAGATCAGAGTCGTCTCCTCGCCGATCCCGAGCGCCTTCGCCCGGGCCAGCACCTCGCTCGCGGCCAGGCAATCTTCCGCTGCGCAGCCCACTGACTTGAATAAGGTAATGTCCGAGGCGCTGCGCCGGCCGGCGATGCTCCCGGCCAGGACTTCGCCCACCTCGCCGAGGATGTGGCTGGCGTCGATCAGCCCCGACTCGAGCGGCACGATCAGGTCCCCCGCCTCTTCCAGCGCCGAGGCCCGGTGATCGACGAACACCCGCGCGGCCTTTACCGTCTCACCCGGGATCTCCACGGTGTGCGGCTGGTAGGAACCCACCGCATTAATATGCGTGCCGGGCCGGATAGCGTCGGCAGAAAACACCGGCTCGGCCGATGTGGTCACGGTGCAGACGATGTCGGCCTGGGCCACGGCCTGGTCAGAACTCTCGCAGATCGTGATGTCGCGGATGGCCGGATCAACCGCTGACATGTCCTCGATCAGGCGCTCGGCCTGGGCGCGATCCCTGGCGGCCAGATAAGTCTGACGGAGATCACGGACACAGTGGATCGCAGCGATGTGGTCGCGCGCCTGCACCCCGGCGCCGATGATGGCCAGTGTTTCCGATTCGGGGCGGGCC
>JBATKC010000108.1:0-4228 GCA_049669065.1 Gammaproteobacteria bacterium | reverse complement strand
GTGCAGGCCCGCCTCCAGACACGCGGCAAGCAGGCTCTGGGCACGTGGCCCCGCATAAGCGGCGAGTCGGCCGACGGTCGTGGCGCCGATCTCGCGGCGCGGGACGTTGACCACCCGAAGAAAAGCCGCGTCATCGTCCGGATTGGTGACCAGGCGAAGATAAGCCATCAGGTCACGGATCTCGGCACGCTCGAAGAATGAGGGACCCCCGGTCACGCGAAACGGGATGTCGCGTTCGCGCAGCGCCTGTTCGAAGGCTCGCGACTGATGATTGCTGCGGTAGAGCACGGCCATATCGCTCCAGCGCACCGCGGTGCCCGCCGCCCGCCGCTGCAGATCCATGGCGACGCGCTCGGCTTCGTCGCGCGCGTCTCGCGTCGGCAACACACGGATCGGATCGCCCGGACCCAACTCACTCCACAATCGTTTTTCGAACAGATGCGGGTTGTTGGCGATCACCGCATTTGCAGCCGTCAGGATACGGCGGCTGGAGCGGTAGTTTTGCTCCAGCGCGATGACGGTCAGCCCCGGGTAGTCCCGCGACAAGGCCTGGAGATTGTCCGGCCGTGCGCCACGCCATGCATAGATGGACTGGTCGTCATCGCCGACCACGGTAAAACAGCCCCGATCGCCGACGATCAGCCGCATCAGCTCATATTGGGCCAGATTGGTGTCCTGATATTCGTCGCCGAGCAGGTAATGGATCCGCGCTTGCCAGGCTTCCCGCACCGACGCCTGGGTTCGCAGCAGCCGCGCCGGCTGGCAGATCAGGTCATCGAAATCCACTGCGTTGTAACTGAGCAAGGCCTGCTGGTAGGCCGCGTACTGGCGAGTGCGGGCCAGCTCCAGGGCGTCGGCCGCACGGGACGCGGCCACATCCGGATCGATCAACTCGTTCTTCCACGCAGAAATCGCGGCCTGGCTGCCGGCCAGTGCGTCTTCAGTGTCCGCGCGGTCCCGACGCAATACCTCGCGCAACAAGGTACGGCTGTCCGCCGCGTCCATGATAGTGAAATTCTTGCGGTACCCCAGGTGCGCATATTCGCGGCGCAGGATGCTCAGGCCCAGCGTATGGAAGGTGCTGACCCGCAGCGCAGCGGCCGCTTCGGGACTGACCAGCCCGGCGACCCGTCCGCGCATCTCGCGGGCGGCCTTGTTGGTGAAGGTGACCGCGGCAATCTGGTGTGGGGCAAAACAACCGGCCGCGACCAGCCGCGCGATCTTGTGGGTGATGACTCGGGTCTTGCCGCTACCGGCCCCGGCGAGGACGAGTAGAGGGCCGTCGACATGTTCGACGGCGCGCTGCTGTGCTGGATTCAGCGTCATCATTTACCGGAGGATGCTCAGAGCGTTATACATGCGGCGCCGGTGCGGGGCGCAAGCAAGGCCGAGGGGGGCGAAACTATACCGCAAACCCGCGGCGCCGCCAGACGGAGCCCTGGCCGGCTAATGGCGGTCGAGCTGACGCAGGCTCAAGGCCTCGCTCACGTGAGACTGTTCCAGCGTCAGGGCGCCGTCCATGTCAGCGATAGTGCGCGCCACACGCAGCACCCGATGGCAGGCTCGGGCGGATAGACCGAAGCGGGTGGCGGCACGCTCGAGCAAACGCAGGCCATCCCGCCGGGGCCGACAAATCTCCAGCAAGTGGGCGCCCGGCAGCCGCGCGTTGACCCAACCGCGATCGAGCTGGACCTGTCGGACTGCATCGACCCGGGCGGCCACATCGGTGCTGGATTCCCCTGTCGCGGTCTGTAACAGACGCGCCGGGGGCGGCCGCGGTACGTCCACATGCAGATCAAGCCGATCCATCAGCGGCCCGGAGATCCGCGATCGATACCGGGCCACGGCGTCAGGGGTGCAGCGACAGGCCGCAACGGTGTCGCCCCGGTAGCCGCAAGGACATGGATTCATCGTCGCGACCAGCTGGAAGTCGGCGGGGAAGGTGGTCCGTGCCGCCACCCGGGCCACGGTGACCTGCCGATCCTCCAGCGGCTGACGCAGGGTCTCCAGCACGTTGCGGGCGAACTCGGGCAGCTCGTCGAGCAACAGCACGCCGCGATGGGCGAGGGAGACCTCTCCCGGGCGCGGCACCCGCCCACCACCGGTCATTGCCGCCGCCGAGGCCGAGTGATGGGGGTGTCTGAATGGACGCTGGCCCCAGCGACGAACATCGAACAGACCGCTAGCAGCCGCGGTGACCAGGGCCACCTCCAGCGCCTCGTCGTCAGGCAGCGGTGGCAACAGCCCGACCAGGCGGCGTCCGAGCATCGACTTGCCGGTACCGGGCGGTCCGATGAGGATCAGATCGTGGCCGCCGCTGGCGGCGATCTCCAGAGCCCTGCGCGCCGCCGCCTGTCCGCGGACATCACTCAGATCGCCGACTGTGGTCGGCGAGCGCGAAGACACAGACGGTGGCGTGGCCACCGATCTGATCGGATCAGCACCGGAAAGGTGCGCGCATATTTCCAGCAGGTGTTCGGCGCCGAGCAGATCTGCATCGGCCACGAGTGCGGCCTCGGTCAGATTGTCTCTGGGCAGAAGAAGCTGCCGGCCGCTGGCGCCGGCGGCGACGGCGGCGCTCAATGCGCCGTGCACGGGTCGCAGACGACCATCCAACGACAACTCGCCGATGAATTCGGCACGCGCAATGGACTTCCCGGGCAATTGTCGCGTGGCCGCGAGGATGCCAAGCGCGATGGGCAGGTCGAAACGCCCGCCGGCTTTGGGCAGATCCGCCGGGGCCAGACTGACGGTGATCTTTACTGCGGGGAATTCAAAACCGCAGTTTTGCAGCGCGGCCTTGACCCGGTCCTTGCTCTCGCGCACCGCGGCTTCCGGCAACCCGACGATCGACATGCCGGGCAGACCGCCGGCAATGTTGACCTCCACCGCGACCTCCGGGGCGTCCATCCCCAGATGCGCTCGACTGCTGACGATCGCCAGGCCCATGCTCCCCTCCATGGCTCGGGGGGAGTCAGGAACCGATTTCAGTCCTCGCTGGCTGCCCCGGGCTGCTCTTGTTCCTCCAGCGCCGCCATCCGCGCCTCCAGCGCCTCGAGCTTTTGCCGGGTCCGCTGGAGCACGCCTCGCTGCACATCGAATTCTTCCCGGGTCACCAGATCGAGCCGACCCAGACCGGCCTGCAGCGCGGCGCGAAAATTCTGTTCCAGATCGGTCTGCAGCGCGCGTACGCCCTCGGGCATGGCCGCCGACACACGTCTGGCCAGGTCATCGATGATCTTCGGGTCTACCAAGGGAATTGTCCTCCATCACGGGCACGGCGCCACGGCCGGTATCTGGCTATTGAACCTCATTTCTCGATGTCTTGCGCCCCGGCATGGCGCAGCAAGGTATGGGCAGGCGCACCGAGATGGTGCGAAACGCGCTGTGTCAATCCCGAGGGCCCGGCTAAACGACTGATTTTTGGATGATCCGTCGACTGGCACGCATCGTGCTTAGCGCTTAAGGCACCGGCTGCCCGCAGGCGCAGTGCTCCATCAGGGGCCTGCCTCTGCGTTTCGGCAGCTTTCGGATTCAGCACTGGAGGCAACACAAGCATGAAACTGGTTACGGCCATTATTAAACCTTTCAAGCTCGACGACGTCCGTCAGACCCTGGCAGATCTCGGCGTGAAAGGCGTCACGGTCACCGAGGTCAAGGGCTTCGGCCGGCAACGGGGACACACGGAGCTCTATCGGGGCGCCGAATACGTGGTGGACTTCCTGCCCAAGGTGAAGCTCGAGCTCGCCGTGGAGGACGACATCGTCGAACAGGCCATCGAGGCCATCACCAACAGCGCACGCACGGGCAAGATCGGCGACGGCAAGATTTTTGTCACCGAACTCGAGCAGGTGGTCCGCATCCGTACCGGCGAGACCGGTCCGGAAGCGGTCTGAGCGTAGTCAAAGGAGAACACTGACCATGGAGCAAATTGCTGAACTCAGCTACGCCCTCGACACTTTCTACTTCCTCGTCTGCGGCGCCCTCGTGATGTGGATGGCGGCCGGCTTTACGATGCTCGAGGCGGGCCTGGTGCGAGCCAAGAACACGGCCGAAATCCTGACCAAGAATATCGGCCTCTACGCCATCGCCTGCGTGATGTACATGATCTGCGGCTACGGCATCATGTACGGAGGCGATCATCCGTTTATCCCGGACATCAGCTTCCTCGGCAAGGCGGACAATGCAGCGGCGGACGTGATTGCCGGCGGAGACGACGCCCCCTACT
>JBATKC010000107.1:0-6545 GCA_049669065.1 Gammaproteobacteria bacterium | reverse complement strand
AGCACGCCGATACCGCGTGCCGCCACACGACGTCGCAAATAGTAGACCAGGAACCCGAAGGCGCCGAGTCCGGCAGCGATGGTCAGCGTTTCGAGCACGGTCAGTCCGCGTGGGCCTCCATCATGATTTTCTATACACCTGGCCACCGGTGCGGCGGAATTCCAGCGCCTTCTCCTGCATACCTGTCTCCACCGCGCTGTCCAGTTCGACGATACCGCGGCCGCGGGCATACTCCCGCACTTCCTGCGTGATCTTCATCGAGCAGAATTGTGGGCCACACATGGAGCAGAAATGCGCCACCTTGTGGGCATCCTTGGGCAGGGTCGCGTCATGGTATTCACGCGCGCGCTCCGGATCGAGGCTCAGATTGAACTGATCCTCCCAGCGGAACTCGAAGCGGGCCTTCGACAAGGCGTTGTCCCGGATCTGGGCCGAGGGATGGCCCTTGGCCAGATCGGCGGCATGAGCGGCGATGCGGTAGGTGACGATGCCGTCGCGAACGTCGTTCTTGTCGGGCAGACCCAGATGCTCCTTTGGCGTCACATAGCAGAGCATGGCGGTTCCGTACCATCCGATCTGCGCCGCGCCGATGGCCGAGGTGATGTGATCATAGGCCGGCGCGATATCGGTGACCAGCGGTCCGAGCGTGTAGAACGGCGCTTCGAAACAGGCCTCCAGTTCCTTGCGCATATTCTCGCGGATCAGCTGCATGGGCACATGGCCCGGCCCCTCGATCATGACCTGGACATCCTGTTCCCAGGCCACCGCGGTGAGCTCGCCGAGGGTCTCCAGTTCGGCGAATTGGGCCTCGTCGTTGGCGTCAGCGAGACAGCCCGGACGCAGGCCATCGCCGAGCGAGAACGCGACATCGTAGGCGCGCATGATTTCGCAGATGTCGGCGAAGTGAGTGTAGAGGAAGTTCTCCTGATGATGCGCCAGACACCACTTGGCCATGATCGAACCGCCGCGAGACACGATACCGGTGATGCGATCCGCGGTCAGCGGCACAAACGGCAAACGCACACCGGCGTGGATGGTGAAGTAGTCGACGCCCTGTTCGGCCTGTTCGATCAGCGTGTCGCGAAAGATCTCCCAGCTGAGATCCTCGGCTTTACCACCGACCTTCTCCAGCGCCTGATAGATCGGCACGGTGCCGATCGGGACCGGCGAATTGCGGATGATCCACTCGCGGGTCTCGTGGATATGCTTGCCGGTAGACAGATCCATGATCGTGTCCGCGCCCCAGCGCACTGCCCAGACCATCTTCTCTACTTCCTCGGCGATAGAAGAGGTGACCGCGGAGTTGCCGATATTGGCGTTGATCTTGACCCGGAAATTGCGCCCGATGATCATCGGCTCGAGTTCCGGATGATTGACGTTCGACGGGATGATCGCGCGGCCGGCAGCGACTTCTTGACGCACAAACTCAGGCGTCACTTCATCCGGCAGGCGCGCGCCGAATCCCTGCCCCGGGTGGCGCGACAACAATCCCGCCTGCGCATAAACATCCTGCAGCTCAGCCAGACGTGCGTTCTCTCTGAGCGCCACATATTCCATCTCGGGCGTCACCAGACCGCGCCGGGCATAGTGCATCTGCGTCACGTTGCTGCCAGCCGTAGCCCGGCGCGGCGTCGGCAGATGCGGGAATCGCAGCGCATCCAGTGCGGGATCCTGCAGCCGGGCTTGGGCGTAGTCCGCGCTGCGCCCGCGCAGCGATTCGGTGTCGTCGCGCTCCTCGATCCAGCCGCTGCGCAGAGCGGCGAGACCGGTCTCGAGTTCGATATGTGCGGCAGGATCGGTGTAAGGCCCCGAGGTGTCATACAGCGAGACTGGTGGATTCGCAGTGCCACCGCCGCTGGCCGGGGTATCTGATTGTCGAACTTCGCGCATGCTCACCCGGAGATCGGGCCGGCTGCCGGTCACAAACACCTTGGCCGAACCCGCAAAGGGTCCGATGACTTCTTCACTTAGGCGGGCGGTCTGGCGGAAGAGATTTTCTGCTTCGGTGCTCATGCATACCTCGCTGGCGGTGCGGGACACGGCGTCCCGCGGAAAAGCCTGATTCTATTGGCAGGGGACGCTCGGTGACCAGTTTGGCAATGCATCCGGCAAGCTTAGCCCAAGGGGGGCGGCCAGCGGCGTGTTATTCACCATAATGCGATGTCGGCGCCTTGTCACTCGGACACCGAGACCGTACCCTTCGTCCCTCTGAAACCACCACCTGCCGTGCCCCTGCGGAGCCAGCCATGGATCTCGACAACGCCCGTGCCCAGATGATCAGCCAACAGCTGAGGACATGGGATGTCAGCGACCAGCGCGTCCTCGAGGTGATGGCCGATATGCCCCGCGAGCGATTTGTGCCGCCGGCCTTCACCAGCCTGGCCTATGCCGACATCAGCATCCCGATCGCGGCTGGCCAGCTTATGCTGCAGCCAAAGATCCAGGCGCGGATTCTGCAGGCGGTGGCGCCCCGCCCGCACGACGCGGTCCTCGAGATCGGCACTGGCTCGGGCTACCTCACCGCCTGCCTGGCTCAGCTGGCTGGTTCCGTTTTGAGCATCGACATCGATCCCGCTTGCACGGCCGCGGCCGGCGAACGGCTGGCGACGCTGAATATCAGCAATGTAAAGCTCGAGACGGCCGATGCGATAGAGGCTGACTTCGAGCGAAGCTTTGATGTGATCGTGGTCAGCGGTGCGCTGCCGGTCTACGACCCGAGATTTGAACAGCGGCTCGCCCCCGGCGGCCGCCTGTTCGTGGTGGTCGGATCATCTCCGGCCAGGGAAGCCTGGTTGGTCACCCGTGGCAGCGGCGAAGGCTACGCTCGCGAAGTGCTGTTCGAGACCGATATCCCGTCCCTTGCCAATGCGCCCGAGCCCGATGCTTTCGTGTTCTGAGGACCGTGATTGATCGATGAGATAACAGTCCTGGAGCTGCACGGTCTGCTGGCCCGACCATCGGCGCCGCTAGTCCTGGATGTGCGTGAGCCATGGGAGTTGGCCCTGGCCTGTCTGCCGACAACGGTCAACATTCCGATGGGTCAGTTGCCCGATCGGATTGATGAACTGGATGTGACGCGATCCACAGTGGTCATGTGTCATCATGGAAACCGCAGCCGCCAGGTAGCCATATACATGAAACAGAACGGTTTTTCCGATGTCATCAACCTTTCCGGGGGGATAGATGCCTGGTCTGTGCTGGTCGACGCGAAAATCCCTCGTTACTGATCTGCGCCATACTGCCGCGGGTGTTTGGCTCGCTGGAGATATGGTGATATAGTCAACTACAACACTAACTTCTTGTCAAACGTCCTCTGAGACGGAGAAAACGGACCCATGAACAGTATGCGCACAGCCCTGGCGCTTGCAGCCTTGTCGCTCACGTCACCTTCCGTGACCGCGGCCACCCTGATGGACATCTATGGCATCGCGATCACTGCCGACCCCTTGCTCAAGGAAGCGGCGTCCAACCGCATGGCGACGCTGGAGGCAAAGCCTCAGGCCATGTCCGCCCTGTTGCCACAGATCAGCGGCCAGGGCCGGGTCAGCAACGTCTACACGGGCGGCGGCAACACCTTCGACCAGGTGTTCACCGATCCGAACACCGGCGAGACCACGGTGACGACGGTAACCACGGATTTCACGCAGAACACGACCCCGGCCCGCTCCTGGCAGCTGGACCTGACCCAGACCCTGTTCCGTTGGGATCAGTGGGTGGCGCTCAAACAGGCAGACAAGCAGCTGGCTCAGGCGGAGGCCGAATATCGTGCGGCCGAACAGGACCTGATGGCGCGAGTGGCACAACGCTATTTTGACGTCCTCGCGGCGCGGGCCACCCTGAGCGCCGGCGAAGCGGCCAAGGAAGCTATCGGCCGCCAGCTGGAGCAGGCCGAGAAGCGCTTCGAGGTTGGGCTGATCGCGATCACCGATGTACAGGAGGCGCAGGCCTCCTATGACTCTGCTTCAGCGGCTGTGATCGAGGCCAAACGTACCCTGGCTACCGCCAGAGAGTTCTTGCGCGAGATCACCGGCGAGTACTTCGCCGAACTGGCGGATGCCGGCCCGGACACGCCGTTGATCTCGCCCAACCCGGATGACGTAGACGTCTGGGTCAGCACCGCGCTCAAACAGAATCTCAATCTCGAAGCGAGCCGCCTTGCGGCGGAAATTTCCCGCGACGAGATCAACGTGCGCAAGTCGGGTCACTTGCCGACGGTGGATTTCTTCGCCCGCCGCTCGGGCAACAACAACGACGCCAACCGGCAGAACCGGCCGCAGCAGGAAGGCGCCACAATCGTCCCCGGCAAGGGCCCGGCGGACAGCCGCGACAATACGGACGTGATCGGCATGCAGCTGAACGTCCCGATCTATAGCGGCGGCCTGGTGCGGTCCCAGGTCAGGGAATCCGAATTCCAGCATCAGGCGGCGCTGCAACGTCTCGAGCGAGTGGCCAGGGAGACCGAACGTCAGGTCAGAGATTCATTCCTCAGCGTCAACGCGGAGATCTCCCGGGTGATGGCGCTGGGCAAGTCGGTAAAATCCAACCAGACCGCGCTGCGCGCGACCGAGGCGGGCTTTGAAGTCGGCACGCGGACCACGGTCGATGTCCTCGCCTCGCGGCAGAACCTGTTTGAGGCAGAGAGAGATTA
Source organism: Gammaproteobacteria bacterium (assembly GCA_049669065.1). Classification (GTDB taxonomy): domain Bacteria; phylum Pseudomonadota; class Gammaproteobacteria; order Steroidobacterales; family XN24; genus CAMYOC01. The sequence goes on along the minus strand of JBATKC010000107.1, from coordinate 1,897 downwards.
CGCGCGCAGCCGCTATACCTATCTGGTCAACGCGCTGTTGCTCAAACAGGCGGCGGGCACGTTGAGCCCGGCAGATATCGAGGAAGTGGACGGCTGGCTCAAGGAGTAGCCGCGCGGCCGGTCCAGGCACCGTCGAGCAACGGCTCGACCATATCCAGCAGGCGCCGCAGCGCGCCGCGGTTCTCGCTGATGATGTGGCGGCCGCGCGCGCCCCACTCCGCGCTCAAGCCGGGCTGATTAAGAAACGGCAGCACCTGCCGCGCGAGGTCGTCGACATCGGTGACGATACGCGCAGCGCCGCCCTCAACCAGCTTTAGCGCCACGTCCTCGGCATTGAAGTTGTGCGGGCCGGTCAACACGGGCACACCCATGGCTGCCGGCTCGAGTAGATTGTGACCGCCGACCGGCTCGAGACTGCCGGCGACAAACGCGACATCCGCCGCACCGTAGAACATCAGCAGTTCGCCCAGCGTATCGCCAAGAAATACGCTGTGTTCGTCACCGCAAACGCTGACCTGACTACGCCGCACATAGGACAGCCCGGAGCGGTCCACCAGCTCGGCGACCGCCTCGAATCTCTCGCGATGCCGCGGTACCAGGATCAGCAGCGCATCGGGAAACCGGGTCATGATCTGGCGATGCGCGGCCAGCACCTGTGCCTCTTCGCCCTCGTGAGTGCTGGCTGCGATCCATACCGGCCGTCCGCCGGCGATTTCGCGCCTCAGCTGCCGTCCCCGATCAGCGATCCCCGCCGGTAGTTCGAAGTCGAATTTGATGTTACCGATGGCGTGAGTGCGTTCGGGCGCAGCACCCAGTTCGAGGAAACGTGCGGCGTCGCGTTGACTCTGTGCCGCGATCAGGATACCGAATGCCAGCGTCTCCCGGAACAGCCCGATAAACCGTTTGTACTTGCCGACCGAGCGTGGCGAGATGCGGGCGTTGGCCATCACCAGCGGCACATCGCGGGCACCGCATTCGGCAAACAGGTTAGGCCACAATTCGGTCTCCATAATGATGGCCAGACGCGGATTGAAGCGATCGAAAAACCGCGACACCGCGCCCGGGGTGTCATACGGGATATAGCTGTGTATAACCTCATCACCGAACAACGCGGCGACGCGCTCGCCACCGGTGGGTGTCACGGTGGTCATCACTACCGGCATCTCGGGATACTTGGCACGGAACTCGTGCACCATCGGCGTCGCCGAGACCACCTCGCCGACCGACACCGCATGGATCCAGATGCTGGGACGATCCGTGGAACTGCGCCCGAAGCCGAAACGCTCCTCGAAGCGCTCGAAGTAAGCACGATTGGCCAGGCCCTTCCACAGCAGGATAAAGACAACCGAGGGCGCGAGGATGTAAGACAATGCGAGATACAGCAGTCTCACGGGTCGTCGCCTTCGCCATCCCTGAGCCGACTCAGTAACGTGCTGGTGGAATTGCCCTCGCGGTAGGACAGCACGCGGACCTGGCCACCATTGCGCGCCACGCAGTCACCACCGGCGATGTCCTCGGGCCGATAATCGCCACCTTTCACCAACAGGTCCGGGAGCAGCTCGCAGATCAGTCGCTCGGGCGTGTCTTCGGAGAAAGCAACGACCCAGTCCACGGCGGCCAGACCGGACAGCACTGCGAGCCGATCCGCCAGCCTGTTGAGCGGCCGTCCCGGCCCCTTTAATCGGGACACGGACGCATCATCGTTGACCGCCACGACCAATCGATCGCCCAGCGCCTTGGCCTCCTCCAGGTATGCCACGTGGCCCGCATGGATAAGATCGAAACAGCCGTTGGTCATCACCACGCGCTCACCCCGGTCGCGTGCCTGGCCCATCGCGACCGTCAGCGCCGCCTGGTCGAGGATGCCGCGCCCGCCCTTGCCGCGCTGGTGCTGGGC
>JBATKC010000106.1:0-6356 GCA_049669065.1 Gammaproteobacteria bacterium | reverse complement strand
CGTCAACGCTGGCCGGCAGCAACGGGGCGGGCTCGGCTTTGGCGCCGGACACCGCCGCCCCCCGTGTGCCGATCAGATCACCGATAGCGTGGAGATCGACAGGGGAACGCAGTACGGTGACGCCGTCCTTAATCAGGCGCTCGATGTCGGCCGAGCGACCGAACCCGTAGATAACCAAAATGCGATCGGTGCGGGCCACGCGCCGCAGGTCCGCGATCTGCTCCGGCGAATCGGCCTGGATTGTGGGCGCTTCGATCACCAGGGCATCAGCCGACGCGAGGGTCGCATCGGCGGCGAAGCGCTCGGCATCCGTCTCGGCCAACACCACTTCGGTTCCCGGCGGTGGCGAGTCACTCAACGCCTGGGAGAGTGTCTCGCCCATGACAGCCAGCTTTACCGTGCCTGAAGATAGCTCACTGCGGGTCTGGCTGTGATCCTTATAGGTGTCAAGCCGCGCGCGCAGCGCGTCGGTGTCCTCCGACGCAATCTGCCCGATGCGGTCACCACGATCCACCAGCGCTTTGAGCACCGTCAACCGCTCTACGTCATCGTTTGAATAGAGCCGCCGCCCGCCATCGCTACGGCCGGATTCGACCGCCTTGTAGCGACGCTCCCAGACACGCAAGGTGTGCTGGGAAATCCCGGTAAGGCGGGACACCGTGCCGATGGAAAAATCCTCATTTGCGGACATCAGGAGACACTCCTTGTTTGTTTTTCTTTGTCGGCGATCACGCCTTTCGTTGCGTGATCAGCATGTAATTGACGCCCAGATAACGGTGTAGCCGGAATCTGCGGTTCAACGGGTTGACGCCGACGCCGATCCGGTCGTCGACTGCAAAATCGTGGGCGTCGAGGATCGCCTCGAGTTCCTTCGGCGTCGGGAACCGGCGCCACTGGTGCGTGCCGCGGGGCAGCCAACGCAAAATGTACTCGGCTCCTACGATCGCCGCGACCCATGAGGCCACAGTCCGGTTGATAGTCGAGATCACCATCACGCCGCCGGGACGGGTGAGTTGGCAGCAGGCGCTCAAAAACGCGGGCAGATCGGCCACGTGCTCGACCACTTCCATATTGAGTACCAGATCGTAGCGCCGGTCTCCGGTCAGCAGTGACTCGGCCGTGCTGGTGTCGTACTCGATTTCCAGATCCTGACTGCGAGCGTGCTGGCGGGCGATCTCGACGTTGCGCTCGGCCACATCCACGCCGTGCACGCGCGCCCCGAACCGCGCCATGGCTTCGCTCAGCAGGCCGGCACCGCAGCCAATATCCAGCGTCTCGATGTCTAGCAGGGGACGCTCTGCGGGCAGTTCGGGCCAGAACGCCCGCAACCGCTCTGCCAGATAGTCTCGCCGCAGGGCATTGAGTCGGTGGAGTGGCCACATGGGTCCGGCGTCGTCCCACCACGTTTCGGCCAGCCGGTTAAAGGCCGCGACTTCTGCAGGGTCAATAGTGATGCTGGACATAGCGAGCTCAACCTTTTGTCTAAGAATTGTCTACTTATTATATTGACAAACGAACCCATATTGCTAGCATCAGCGGGGATTGGGTATCGCGCCGGTCTGGCTCGATGCATGAAGGGCGCGGATTCGGACCCGGCTCCCGGCACGACGTGCGGCGCGCCCAGGCTAAACCATTGTTTTAAATAGATTATACGCGATATTGGAAAAGGTTAACGCATTGGACAAGTCAGGACATATCGCCATGGTTCAGGGCGCCAGCCGCGGGATCGGTCTTGAATTCGTCCGCCAGCTTGCCCAGCGGCCCGACGTGGCAAGAATTTTCGCCGGCTGTCGCGACCCCGTCGCGGCCGACGCCCTGCGCGCAATCGGCGACGAGTCCAGAGTCGAAGTGCTGGCCATCGACGTGGAGGACGAGGACAGCATCCGTGCGGCATCGAAACAGCTGTCCGCCACGGTCTCCCGGCTGGATCTGCTGATCAACTGCGCCGGGCTGCTGCACGACGGTCAGGCGATGGGGCCTGAGCGGCGGCTCGATCAACTCGATGCGGCCAACCTGCATCGCAGCTTCGCGGTCAATGCCATCGGGCCCGCGCTGGTGGTCAAACATTGCCGCGCCCTGCTGCAGGCCTCGGAGCAGGCCATCGTGGCCAACATCTCCGCGCGGGTCGGGAGCATTACCGACAACCGGCTCGGCGGCTGGTATGCCTATCGCGCGTCCAAGGCGGCGCAAAACATGCTCACCCGCTCCATGGCGATCGAGTTGGGCCGCGGTGCCCGGCCGGTCACGCTGATATCGCTGCACCCGGGCACTGTAGATACCGATCTGTCACGGCCGTTCCAACGCAACGTGCCGGACGGCAAGCTGTTCAGCACCGAGCGTGCCGTCGGACAGTTGCTGGCGATCATAGATGGCGTCACGCCGGCAGACAGCGGGCGGTTTTTCGCCTGGGACGGCAGCGAGATCCCATGGTAGGTATCCGCATGGGAAGCATGGTGCGAAAAGGCGAGCTGCCGACAAGAACCTGCGCCCGCTGCGGCCGCCCGTTCGCCTGGCGCCGCAAATGGGCCGGCTGCTGGAGCGAAGTCCGATACTGCTCCAAACGCTGCCGCGCCGCCCGCTCAAAAACGGAGGATCAGCATGTTGTTCAGACCTGAGCCGGTCAAACCGGGCCCGGGCCAGGAATCGGTCTGGGAGTATCCACGACCGCCGCGTCTGGAGTCAGTCAGCGAACGTCTCCGTGTCATCTTCGCCAACCAAGTGATCGCCGACACGCGCCAGGGCTTTCGGGTTCTGGAAACCAGCCATCCCCCGGTCTATTACATTCCGCCTGCCGATCTGCGCCAGGATTTCTTGCTGGCCGAAGCGGCGCGCTCGTACTGCGAGTTTAAGGGTGCCGCCCGCTACTGGACGGTGGACGTCCACGGCCGGCGGTCGGAAAAAGCCGCATGGAGCTATCCGGAACCCAGTGAACGTTTCCGGCCGATCAAGGACTATCTGGCGTTCTACGCCTCGCGGGTGGACACCTGTTTTGTTGGCGGGGAGCAAGTGAAGCCCCAGACCGGGGATTTCTACGGCGGCTGGGTAACATCCAGGGTGGTGGGGCCGTTCAAGGGCGGGCCGGGCTCGATGGGCTGGTAGCGTGTTTGGCGACCCGGTGTTCCCTTGGAGCCTGGGCCGCAGTGTTTCACGGCAGCGAAAGCGCAACACGGGGCGACGCCTGCGCGGTTCCGGTCACGGTCCGTGCTCAGTAAAAGGCGAGCTCGCAGACAGCCAGATCCGCCGAAAATTCTCGCCCGATCGCGACTACCCCGATCCGCCGGAGCCTGCTCCGGTCCAGCGGCGCCTCCAGACGGTAGGGCTGGAACTCAGCAAACGGCAACTCGATCGTCTGCCAGTCCGGCGCGGCGGTGAATTGGCTGCGGTATGACTGCCAGGGCCGCGTGTTGTCGGGCGTGCGCAGATGGAGAGAGTAGGATTCGCCGTTGCCGCGCACTTTCAGGCGAAGGCCGGTATATCCGGATGCATCGAAGCTCCGGCCCCAGGTGCCCAGATCCAGCGCCGCCTGGATAAAGCCGCCGTTGTTGTCGAGCCGCACATCGCCGGTGAGCCTCAGACACGCGCGGCCATCGATCTTCTCGAAGGTCACGGTCTCCCGTGACACGCCACCCATGACCCGGTCGCTGAAACCGCGCCAGCGCGTACCGAGACGCGAGCCCTGTTCCGGATTCTCGAAATCGTCGATCAGCATGACCGTATCCGCCGTCGGAGAGGAAATCGCGACCGCAGTTATCGGGCCGCAGAGAACGAAGCTTATCAGGACCAACGTGCATCGGAGCCGTACCATCATTCGATCTCCTCAGCCTGCCGAAGTCTCGGAGCCGGTGATCGCCCGGACCAGCGCCGGGATCTGCTTGCGGAACGCAAAAAAACCTCGCCTCGCATTCGGCCATGCACGTCGGTCGTAATCCCGCAGCATCGGCATCAGGGCGATACGCTGTCTGGCCAGAGCATCGGCCAGTGCCGCTGTCGCCTCCGCAGTGGGCCCCACAGGCGTAAAGGGCGTGACGAGCTGCTTCAGGCCGCGACCGACGGCCCATTCGACAATCTGACCGACGTTCTGATCGGCAGGCGTCAGTGCCACCCTTACCGCAGCCGTCATCTTTGTGCGCTCGAGGGCATCGTCTACCGCGCCATCGACAAATCTCTGCACCTGCGGTGCCACGCCAAGGGGCGAGCGCCGTCCGGTGGCCGTCAGGATGGCGACGTTACCGTCGGGCACAAAATCATCGAGCAACGAAAGGGGATCAAGGTCTTCCTCCGTCAACAGCCAGCCGGTCGCCTTGGTGAATTGCGGCGGCTCAGGGTCCGGCGGCGCGATAGCATCGGGCATCGGTGCTGACGGCAGCGCCACAGCCGCGTTGGCCAATTCCCCGTCCGGGTCGAAGCGTCCCTCGGTGAAACGCGCGATGTTGTTTCGTCGGGCGAGATAGGTCTTGCCACGAGTCTGTAGTCCGGCCACCCACCGCCACGACAAGGTGTTGGAAGCGGGATCGCCGTCCAGGAGATGGCGCAGAAAAAAATCAGCCCCGAGTTCCCAGGGTAGCTTCAGGGTAAAGATCCAGATACTGGCAAACCACATGCGCGCGTGGTTATGCAGATAACCGGTCTCGTTGAGCTCGTCTGCCCAGGCATCGAAACACTCGATCCCCGTCCGGCCCTCGGTAGCTGTCTGCCAGCGGTCGTAAAGCCGGGCATCACCATCCAGGTCTCCGATCAGATCGGACACCCGCGCCCGGTAGTCCGCCCAGATCCCCGGACGAAGCTCCAGCCAGCCTTTCCAATAGGTACGCCAGAAGATTTCCTGGATGAATTTCTCCGCGGCGGCCAAGCTATGGTGCTCCAGTACCGCAGTGATTACCTCCGGCTCCGGGAGCAGCCGGTGACGGATCCAGGGTGAGAGCGTGGATACCGAGGTGTGAGTGCCGGGCCCACGATCGAAGTTGCGTTCCCGGGCATACTTGCGTCCTGCGCGGGGCAGAAATTCTTCCATTCGCCGCAGGCCTTCGGACCTGGTGGGGTGCCAGGTTGTCATCGGGATCCTGACCTCTTGCCAGTTGTGACGGCAGGCAGTCAGACGCGCCGGGCCAGCACCACAGCGGCAGCGGAGCCGGCTCCTACCAGCCAGCGCCACATCCTGGGCGCGAGGCCATCAGGTTGGTCAAGGGACGCGCGGGCTTCATCGCGATGGTGGATTTCATCCTGCCGGCACTGAGTCAACAGCGACCGCAGTTCGGGATGCAAGTCGAGCGCGGCGAGCTTGCGGATCTGTTCGGCGTAATGTCGATCGACGAAGGATTCGACAGCGTCAATGGTGGCATAGACCGCTCCGCGTCCGAGCAGGGCCGGCAGAGCGCCAGTCAGGAACCCGGCGGCGCGCCAGATCGGCAGCAGGCGGCTGCGGTCCTCGACGGGCAGCACCGCTTCGATCCGTTCCAGATGTAGACGCTCGGTCTGCATATGGGTTTCAGCGAACCGTCGAATTTCAGGTTCGCGTGAGGTCCTGAGGATGCCGCGATAGATCGCGACGGCCCCGGCCTCACCCGCGTGGTCGGAACGCAGATCCTGAACCAGCCAGCGCGCGAAGCCATCCGGTCGCACGTCCGTCCTCTGCGCAACGAGGGCCTGCAAACGGGGTCGTATCCGGAGGAACCACTCGTATCCCCGTTCAAGCAGCCACGCCAGCGGCGCCAGCCGGAACAGGCGTCCAAGCGGCCTGAATCCCGGAATGGCAGTCCACAGCCGGGCAAAGGCGGCGCCGCCGGAGGTAAGCTTTCCCTGACTATCTCGAACGTGAAACCGGGCAAGTGCCTGCTCGCGCGTCAGGTCTGGCGCAATAGTGGCCGCACCGGTTTGGCTGACGTCGATCCAGCGCACGGCATCGACGTCCTCGCGGCGGCGGTAAAACGAGATTTCCCGGACGCACAAGGGGCAGGCGCCATCATAATAGACGGTCACGCAATCGTCGTTGGAAGTTGGCATGGTGTTTCAGCCTTTCGTCGGGGCGACTCGAGAAGGTGTCAGGCCCTACTTCGGACGGGCGGCCCAGGCGTTACACCATCCGCCGGCCTTGACGACCTTGCCCTGGAAGATGGGACATGGTGCCGCCCCGTCCTGACCCTGTCCCTGATAAAGCGCGCAGTTGTGGCAAAACTGCTTGGTGCCTGCATCGGCGGCTCTGGGGAATTTCGCGGTGTCGGCGCTGGCGGCGTCGTGCACGTATCCGAACTGGACTGCGCTTGGATCTTTCTCGTCGAGAAGCGGCAGATCGGCTGCGTGGACGGTTCTGTAGGCGATCGCGGCGAGAGGCAGATAGGCCAGGCTGGTCATACCGAGCT
>JBATKC010000105.1:0-3835 GCA_049669065.1 Gammaproteobacteria bacterium | reverse complement strand
AGCTGGAGGCGCAGAAGGCCCGGCTGTGGACTGCAAACGCAAACCTCAACCGGACCCGGCCGCTGGCCGAGGCGGATGCCCTGAGTCAAAGTGATCTGGATAAGGCGATCGGCGAGCAAAAGGCTGCCGAGGCGGCGGTCTACTCGGCGCGTGCCAGGCTCGACAATGCAAAGTTGAATCTGGGGTATACCACGATCCATGCGCCGGTCACCGGTTTGTCCGGCCGCTCGGAACAGCGCGAGGGCGCTTATCTGAACTCCCTCGGTGCGTCAGCCAGCCTGAGTTATGTGTCGCAGACAGACCCGATGTGGATCAACTTCAGTGTCTCGCAGAACGAACAGGAAGCCGTTGTCAAAGAGCAAAACGCGGGCAAGCTGGTACTGCCCCCGGATAGCGAATACAAGTTTGAGATCATGTTCGCCGACGGCAGCGTGTATCCCTACCAGGGGACGCTCAATTTCGCTGCTCCCACGTTCGATGAAAAGACCGGCACCTTTTCCGCGCGTGCGGTGGTGAGCAACCCGGATGATCGGCTGAGGCCGGGGATGTTTGTCACGGTCAAGGTGCTCGGCATGCAACGCCCGAATGCGGTGGTGATTCCCCGGATCGCCGTGCAGCAAACCTCCAACGGACAAGTGGTCTGGCTGGTCAATGCCGAAGGCAAGACAGAGATGCGTCCGGTGGTCATGGGGGATTGGGTCGGAGACGACTGGGTTGTTGAAGACGGGCTCTCGGGTGGCGAAACCCTGATCGTCAGCGGTGTCAACCGCATTCGACCGGGCGTCCCGGTCAAGGCGATACCCGCGTCAGCGGGCAAGCCAGCAGCCACCCCTGCCAAGTCCGGGGGCTAGCAAACGATGGGCCCGAGTTTCTTTATCGACCGGCCGGTTTTCGCCGCGGTCATTTCCATCGTCATCGTGCTGGCGGGTTTCGCATCGCTGACGGTGACGCCAGTGGCCCAGTATCCGGACGTGGCGCCGCCGACAGTGACGGTCAGCACCCGCTATCCGGGCGCTACGGCGGAAGTCGTCTCGAGTACCGTAGCTGCCCCGATCGAGCAGCAGGTCAATGGCGTCGATGACATGATCTATATGACATCGACCAGTTCGTCATCCGGCGATATGAGCCTGATCGTGACTTTTGCGCCCGGTACCGATCCGGATATCGCCCAGGTCAACACGCAAAACCGGGTCAGCCAGGCGCTGGCCAAACTGCCGCAGACCGTCAGCGACCAGGGCGTGACGGTGGAAAAGAAATCCCAGGCTTTCATGATGGTGGTCAGTTTCTATTCGCCGAAGGGTTCGATCGACCCGGTGATGCTGAATAACTATGTGAACCTGTATATCTATGACGCAGTCAAGCGTGTGCCTGGCGCGAATCTGTCTACCATGTTCCCGGTGCCGGATGTCGCCATGCGTATCTGGCTGCAGCCTGACCGGCTTGCCGAAATGGGTATCTCGGTAGCCGAGGTTGCGAATGCTATAGCCGGTCAAAACCAGGCCTTTGGTATCGGGCAGATCGGGCAGACCCCGGCGCCGCCGGGCACCCTGCAAAACTTCCCGGTGACCAGCCAGGGCATGCTGGTCAAGCCTTCGGAGTTTGAGGACATTATCCTGCGCACCGGCGAGACCGGCGAGGCAGCGATCGTGCGCGTGGGCGATATCGGCCGAGCCGAACTCGGGGCGCAGAGCTATTCGATTGCCAGCAAAGTCAATGGTGCAACAGCCGCGGCTTTGGTCGTTTATCAACAGCCTGGAGCCAACGCCATTGCCACCTCGGAACGTGTGCGTGCGCTGCTCAAGGAGCTGGAGCCCGGGTTCCCCGATGACTTCGAATACAGCGTGGTGATGGACACCAGCAAGTTTACCGAGGCCTCGATCGAGAAGGTGGTGCATACCTTTTTCGAGGCCGTGCTGCTGGTGGTAGCGGTCGTATTCCTTTTCCTGCAGAGCTTTCGCGCCACCATTATTCCGGTCATCGCAGTGCCGATCGCGATTATTGGTACGTATGTCGGGATTTATGCGCTGGGTTTTTCTACCAATATGCTGACTCTGTTTGGCATGATCCTGGCCATCGGCCTGGTCGTGGATGACGCGATCATCGTGGTCGAAGCCGTAGAGCACAAGATGGCGACCAAGGGCATGGAGGCCAAAGAGGCGGCCAAGGAAGCAATGGGCGAGCTGACCGGTGCGCTGGTCTCTATCGTGCTGGTGTTATCGGCCGTGTTCCTGCCGGTGGCTTTCCTCGGCGGCATGACCGGCACACTGTACAAGCAGTTCGCGGTCACGATCGCCATTGCGGTGACCATTTCCGGGATTGTCGCGCTGACGCTGTCCCCGGCCCTGGCCGCACTGATTCTGAAGCCCGGCCACAAGGAGAAGAAGGGGTTTTTCCTATGGTTCGAGAACGGCTTCACCTGGATCACCGAAGAGTATGTCAAGGGCGTCCGTTGGCTGATCCACCACCAGGCGATCGGCGTTGGCCTGTTTGTTGCCACCATCGCTGGCGTTGTATTTATGTTCCGCATCCTGCCGGGCAGCTTTGTTCCGGTCGAGGACCAGGGCTATCTGTTCGGCGTAACCATGTTGCCGGACGCCGCGAGTCTCGAACGGACTACCGCCGCTAACGACAAGGCGACCGCCGCGATGATGGCGCTTCCCGCGGTCGAATACACCGCGCAGATTGACGGGTACAGCCTCATCGATGGCCAATACAAGACCAATGCCGGGCTGCTGTTTGTCAGCCTGAGGCCGTTTGCCGAGCGAGACGACCCGTCGATGTCTTCGTTCGCTGTGCTGGACCAGTCGAGGAAGATTCTGGGCAGCATCGACGACGGGCTCCTTTTTGCGGTCAATCCGCCGTCGATCCCGGGTCTCGGCACCACCGGTGGCTTCGAGTTTTATATTCAGGACCGCGGCGGCAGCAACCCATTGCAGCTGCAGGAGGCCACTCAGAAGTTTGTGGCCGCGGCGAGTCAGCGCGCTGAGCTGACCAGCGTCTCGACCACATTTACGGCTTCCCAGCAGCAGCTGTATCTGGACGTAGACCGTTCCCGGGCCGAGCTGCTGAATGTTCCGGTGCAGGATATCTACAAGACCTTGCAGGCTTATTTCGGTTCACTCTATGTCTCGCAATTCACGGATTTCGGCCGCATCTGGCAGGTTATCATCCAGGCCGAATCTGACTTTCGCGACAGCCCGGCGGACTTCGCTGACATATTCGTCCCGTCCAAGACCGGTGAGTCGGTCCCATTGACCGCGGTCGCCACCTACCGCTACGCCGCTGGGCCGAATGTCCTGCCCCGATTCAACGGTTTCCCGGCCGCCAAGGTGACAGCCAGCGCGGCGCCTGGCTACAGCTCGGGCGAGGGTATTGCCGCGATGGAAGCCGTCGCCAGCGAGGTGTTGCCGGAGGGATACGCCTACGAATGGTCCGGCCAGGCGTTTGAGGAGAAGAAGGCCGGTGGTACGTCGACCACGGCATTTATCTTCGGCATCATCATGGTGTTCCTGATTCTGGCCGCCCAGTATGAAAAGTGGTCGCTGCCCTTCGGTGTCCTGCTGGCTGTCCCCTTCGCGCTGCTCGGCGCCTTGTGCCTGACGTATTTCCGGGGACTCGAGAACGACGTCTTTTTCCAGGTCGGGATGGTGACCCTGATCGGCCTGTCGGCGAAGAACGCGATTCTGATTACCGAATTTGCGGTCGATTTTTATCGCGGCGGGGCCAGCCTGGAGGAGGCTGCGGTTGAAGCCGCGAGGGTCCGGCTGAGACCTATCGTGATGACGTCGATCGCCTTTATCCTCGGATGCGTGCCGATGGCCATCGCCAGCGGTGC
>JBATKC010000104.1:0-2266 GCA_049669065.1 Gammaproteobacteria bacterium | reverse complement strand
GCTGGACCGGGACCAGCAGCGCGCGGCCGACCTCCGCGAGCGCGGGCTGATCAGCCAGGAAGATCTGGAGCGGGTCGAGACCAATCGCTCGGCCACCCGGTCTGCCCGGGATCTGGCGCGGGCGGATCTGGCCGAAGCGCGCAACCGTCTGCGTCAGTCCAGATTGGTCGCCCCGTTTGATGGTTCGGTAACCGACGTCCGCTACGAGATCGGTGAGTATGTTGCGGCCGGCCAGCCGGTCGTCCAGCTCAGCGCCCTCGACCAGCTCGAGGTGGAACTGGCGATCCCGGAAACGCTGATCGACCGCTTTGAGCCGGGTCAGGCAGTCGCGCTGGATCTGACCTTCCTGCCGGGGCGCCAGGTCCAGGGGCGCGTCGTCCGGACCGGAGATTCAGGCGGTCAGGCCGGCGGCTTGTTCCCGGTCGAGATCGCGCTGGTGCCGGCGCCGATCCTGCGACCGGGTCTCACTGTCGAACTGGTGCTGCCGCTGGCGTCGACGCCAGCGCGTTTTGTCCCACTTGCCGCGATTCTCGACCCGGGTACCGGTCGACCGCGAGTGTTCCGGGTCGTCGACGGTCGCGTCGAGCCGGTGTTCGTAGCTGTGGGTCGCCTGTTTGGTGACAAGGTGGAAGTGACCGGTGAGCTGGACGAGGGCGATCTGGTGGTGGTGACGGGTCTCAGCGCGCTGACACCCGGCCAGCCGGTAGAGATCCTGGAATGAGCCTGGTGGTCGCAGCGGCTGGCCAGCGGAGACTGGTGCTGGCCGTGGCTACGGTGCTGGCCCTGGTCGGCATGGTCGCTTGGGACGGCATGATCCGGCAGGAGGATCCCTCCTTCCCTTATCGTGGTGGCTTCGTGCTGGTGGCTTATCCGGGCGCCGATCCGGAGCGGGTCGAGCGGCTGGTGCTCGAACCGCTGGAAGAAGAACTGGCTGAGATCGAGACTTTGGACTCGATCCAGTCGACGGTCCGATCGGGCCAGGCGACCGTGCGTCTGCGTTTGCAGGACTATGTCTACGACACGGATACACAATGGGATCGTGTCCGCGTCGCAGTGGAGCGCGCTCAGCAGCAATTCCCGGATGGCGTCGGCGATCCGGTCGTCGACGACCGGGCGGTCGACAATTCCTCTGCGGTCGTGGTGGTCAGCGGTTCGGACGATCTGTTGGCGCTGGCCGATACGGCAGAGTGGATCAAGAAACGTCTCTATGGTCTCGACGGCGTATCCCGGGTGGAGATCGTCGGTGACCCCGGTGAGCAGGTCACGATCGCCTACGACGACGCTGTTGCACGGCGCGTCGGACTGACACCCAACGTGCTCGCCGACCAGCTCGCCCAACGCAACCAGGTGCGGGGAGGCGGTACGGTGCTGGTCGCGGGGAAGACCGCGACGCTGCGTCCGGAGACCGAATTCAGAAGCATCGAGGAGATTCGCAGCACCGCGGTGACCCTGCCAGACGGCAATACCCTGCCGCTGTCGGAACTCGCTGATGTGAGCCATGGGCCGGCAGAGCCCGGCCGCGAATTCATGTGGGTCAACGGCGTGCCGGCGGTCGGTCTGTCGATCATCCTGGAGCGCGACACAGTGCATGTCGGTCGTTTCGGCGAAGCGCTGCAGGATCTGATGCCGACGTTGCAGAGTGACTTCAGCCCGCTGGACGTCGGCCTGATCCTGTTCCAGCCGGTGCATGTGGAGGCGAGGCTGGCCGAATTGGGACGATCGCTGTTGCTCGGCGTTACTATCGTTGGTGCGATCCTGTTTCTGTCGATGGGTATGCGACTCGGTCTGCTGGTCGCATCGATAGTGCCGCTGGTCACCTTATCGGCGCTCGCCATCTACGCGATCGGCGGCGGCGTGTTGCAGCAGATCGCGATCGCCGGTCTGGTGATCGGGCTGGGCATGCTGGTGGACAACGCCATCGTGATGGTCGAGAACATCCAGTGGCATCTGGACCGTGGACTGTCTCCGCGCAAGGCCTCGATCAAGGCGGTCACGGAATTGGCCGGGCCGCTCGGATCCGCCACCGGCACTACGCTGGCGGCGTTCGTGCCGATGCTGATCTCAAAAGGCAATACCGGTGACTTTACCCGCATGATCCCGACGATGGTGATGCTGACGCTCACGGTCAGCTATCTTTACGCCATCCTGGTCACTCCATCGTTATCCGAGTACCTGCTCAAGCCCAGCGCCGGCCGCGCGCAGGGCCGGCTGGCCGGGATCGGACGCAGGCTCGGGCAATTCGCGGTCGATCACAGCGCGGCGGTGC
>JBATKC010000103.1:0-1990 GCA_049669065.1 Gammaproteobacteria bacterium | reverse complement strand
GTCACGCCGGGTCTGCCGCTCAACGCGGCGCTGGCCCTGAGCCCGCAGCTGCAGGTCCTGGAACGCGACCCGCGGAGCGAGGCACGCAGACTGCGGCACCTGGCGCAATGGGCCATGCGCTACACCGCGCTGGTCAGCCTGGAGATACCGCATCGCCTGCTGTTGGAGATCCATGGCAGCCTCAGGCTGTTCGGTGGTCTCGATCATCTGTGTCAGCAGATCTGTGCGGACCTGAAAGCACTCGGGTACAGCCTGCGCCATGCAGTAGCGCCCACACCGCGGGCGGCGCTGTGGCTGGCACGGGATGCAGACGGGACACGGGTGACGGATGTCGCGGCGTTACCGGGTGTGCTGGCCGATCTGTCCCTGCGCTGCACCGACTGGTCCGAGCGTGAGCTCGATCTGCTTCAGGGCATGGGTGTGCAGTACCTGGGTGAATGCCTGCGTCTGCCCCGGGACGGTTTTGCCCGGCGTCTGGGCGTACGTTGTCTTACCGATCTGGACCGGGCGCTTGGGCGCGTTGCCGAACCGCGTCGTGGCGTGCAGCCGCCCGCCCGCTACTGCGGCGATCTCGATCTGCCCGCAGAGACCCTGGATCGCACGATGATGGGTCAGGGTATGCAGCACCTGCTGGATGAGCTGTCGGCGTTCCTGCGTCGCCGCCAGGCCGGCGTACAGCGGCCCGAGTTCGTATTCCGGCACAACGACGGACGCAGCACCCGTTTCCCTTTCGGTCTGGCGGAACCGACCGCCGATGCCGGCTTCCTGAGAGAGCTGCTGACGCCGCGTCTGGAACAGACGCGTCTGCATGCGCCAGTGGTCAGTCTTGCCCTGCGTAGCGGTCCGGTGTTACCGCTGCCCGGGAGTCTGCTGGCGCTGGGTTTTGAAGACGGCGCCGGCCCGCGCCGGGTGGCGGCACCGTGCCGGCTGGTCGATCGACTGCGGGCGCGGCTCGGCACCGGCGCGGTGCGGGGGGTATGTCTGTTACCCGAGCATCGTCCCGAGGCGGCCTGGGATTACGTCGAGCCAGGCACGCGGGGTGTGGAGGCTGGCGACCGCGCGCGGCCACTGTGGATCCTGGAGACGCCGCGGCCGCTGGAATCAAAACACCGACAACCCTGGCTGGAGGGGCCGCTGACCCTGCGCCGCGGACCCGAACGCATCGAGACCGGATGGTGGGACGGCAAAGATGTGTCCCGGGATTATTACGAGGCATCCAGCCCCGGTGGTATGGGTCTGTGGATTTTCCGTGAGCGCCGTCAACCACGGTGCTGG
This sequence comes from Gammaproteobacteria bacterium, assembly GCA_049669065.1. Classification (GTDB taxonomy): domain Bacteria; phylum Pseudomonadota; class Gammaproteobacteria; order Steroidobacterales; family XN24; genus CAMYOC01. The sequence continues at coordinate 715 of JBATKC010000103.1, read as the reverse complement.
TTTTTGCACGGGGTGTTCGGTTAATGACGCCCGACTATGCCGAACTGCACTGTGTGTCCAATTTCAGTTTCTTGCGCGGCGCTTCACACCCGGAGGAACTGATCAGACAAGCCGCGGATCTCGGTTATCGCGCGCTGGCGATCACCGACGAGTGCTCGGTGGCGGGTGTGGTCCGCGCCTGGCAGGCGGCTCGCGAATCTGAACTTGAGCTGATCGTCGGCAGTGAATTCCGGCTCGAGGATGGTCTGCGTCTGGTGTTGTTGGCAACAGATCGGCAGGGCTATGGGCAGCTCTGCCGTCTGATTACCTGTGGCCGGGGCCAGGCCCCCAAGGGGAGCTATCGACTCAGCAGGGAGGATCTGGCGTCGCCGCTGGATCGCTGTCTGGCGTTGTGGCTGCCCGGCGCCAAACCGCGCGGGGAAGAGGCCGCGTGGCTGAGAAACGGATTTCCCGATCGCTGCTGGGTCGCGGTAGAGCTGCTCGCAGATGGGGATGACCAGCGGCGTCTGCAGCGTCTGCAGAACCTGGCCGGAGATTTGCGGCTACCGGCAGTGGCCTGCGGTGACGTGCATATGCACTGCCGCGCGCGCCGCGCGCTGCAGGACACCCTGACGGCGATCCGCCTGCGGCGTCCGCTGGATAGCGCGGGCCTGGCGCTGTTTGCGAACGGTGAGCGTCATCTGCGCCGGCGCGATGAGCTGGCCCGGATCTATCC
>JBATKC010000102.1:0-8377 GCA_049669065.1 Gammaproteobacteria bacterium | reverse complement strand
GCAGCCGGGTGTCGATGCCCTGGGCCTCGGTCAGCGACTGCAGCCGCCCCGCCGCTTCGTCGTCGCCGGCAATCCCAAGCAGTCGCGTCCTGACTCCCAGGCTGGCGAGGTTGGCGGCGACGTTGGCGGCGCCACCCGGACGCTCCTGCACCACGTTGACGTTGACCACCGGCACCGGCGCCTCGGGAGAGATGCGCCCCGCGGGACCGAACCAGTAGCGATCCAGCATCACGTCGCCGGCCACCAGCACGCAGGCGTCGTTAAAATCGGGGACGGTGAGCGTCATCGGCTGGCCCTCTCGCGTGGCGCGGATGTTAGCACAGGGGCCCCCACCCGCAGAGACGTGCCCGGTCTGCGGTAAACTCCCGGACGACGGCGCCCGGACGCCGCGTTCTCTTGCGGGTGATCCCGATTGAGTGACGACCCGATACCGCTGTACCGCTTGCTGGCACCCCGCTACTGGGGCATCTGGATAGCGCTGGGTCTGCTGCGCCTGGCGGTGCTCCTGCCCTACCGCTGGCAGGCCCCGATCGGACGCGGCGTGGGCCGCCTTGCGCTGAGGCTGGCATCTTCGCGACGACAGATCGCCGAGCGCAATATCGCGCTGTGCTTCCCTGAGCTCGACCCGTTGCAGCAACGTCAGCTGTTGCGCCGGCACTTCGAATCGCTGGGTATGACGCTGATCGAAATGGGTCTGTGCTGGTGGGCGCCGGATGCCCGTCTCGAACCCCTGTTCCAGATCGACGGCCTCGAGCACTTGCGCGCAGCGCAACAGCGCGGCAAGGGCGTGATCATGCTTACCGGTCACTTCACGACGCTGGACCTGGGCGGGCGTTTTCTCACCATGCAGGCACCGGTGACCGCCATGTACCGCCGCAACGAGAATCCGCTGTTCGAACGAGCCATGCGCCGCGGTCGCGAGCGTTCCGCCCAGCAGGCCATCCCGAAACAGGACATCCGCGGTATGGTGCGCGCGCTAAAGCAGAATCACGCCATCTGGTATGCACCGGATCAGAGCCATCGCCGCCGGCATAGCGCCGTAGTGCCGTTCTTCTCGGTGCCGGCGGCGACCAATACCGCGACTGCCGCGCTGGCCAGGATGAGCGGGGCGCGGGTCGTGCCGTTCTCCTCGCTGCGTCTGCCCGATGACGCGGGTTATCGGCTGGTGATCGAGCCGGCGTTTGACGATTTCCCCAGCGCGGATGCCGAAGCCGATACGCTGCGCATCAACCGCTGGCTGGAGCAGCGGATCCGTCTGGCGCCCGAGCAGTATCTGTGGATCCATCGGCGTTTCAAGCCGTTCGGGCCGGGCCAGCCCGACCCCTATGCCGGTATCTGATCGTAGCCGCCGATCAATGCGGTCCAGTCGGCGGCAGCGAAGTGTAGCCCCGGTCTGTCCACCGCGATCGTGTGCAGAGAGCGACGCAGGCGGTCCAGATTCCGCTGTCGCCACGGCCCCGCTGATCGGATCCGGCCGCGGTCGAAATCGATCAGCCAGGGACGGTCATCCTGGTCGAGCAGCAGATTGCCGGCATTGAGGTCTGCGTGACAGAGCCCGGCGTCATGGAAGCGCCGTATGCACATGCCCAACGCATGCCAGCCCCGCTCATCGAGGGAAGCGGACATGAGTCGCGTCGACAGCGCCAATGCGCCGGGGATACGACGGGTGATCAGATCCGCGGTGTAAAACGGCCCGCGACGCCAATATGCGGCGGCCACCGGAGCCGGCACGGGCAAACCGAGCTCGTACAGATGGCGCAAAATCCGCCATTCGCGGAACCCACGCGTCCGCTCGCGACCGGTCCAGACGTATCGATCACGGGAGATGCGGGCGACGAGCCCGCCGCGCCGGTAGTGGCGCAGCGCCCATTCATGATCGCCGGCGCGGACGAACAACACAGCGCCGCGGCCAGCTTCACTTTTATCGAGCACAGCTCCCTCCGCGAGCCAGTACGCCGGCTCAAAACTCGACTGCGTCCACTCACAGTCCAGCGCAGGGTCGTAGAGCACCGCGCCATGCCCGACGACGCGCACGGCCTCATCCACGGACCTTCTCGCCGGCCTCGGCCGCACTGATCCGGTATTCGGCTGCGGGCCCATCCGCCGCGTGGCGACTGCGTCGAGCACCTGTTCCGGCCCAATCTCCCTGAGACAACGCAAATGACCCAGCGGGCAGGTCCGTTCAAAACAAGGGCTGCATTCCAGGTGGCGAAAAAGCACCGTCTTGCGTTCGGTGAGAGGTGGCGTGTAATCGGGCGTGGACGATCCGTAGATGGCGATCACATGACACCCCACGGCGGCCGCCACATGCATCAGGCCCGAATCGTTGGTCACCGCCACCGACGCCAGTGCGAGCAAATCTACCGCATCGACAAGACGCGTCCGCCCGCAGAGGTTCTTCGCGACGCCGCCGGACTCCCAGACGATGCTGTCCCCGGCCGCCACCTCTTGCCGTGAGCCGAGGATCCATACCTGGTGACCCTCGGCGGCCAGGGCCGCAGCCACCTGGCCGTAGTAGGGAAGCGGCCAGCATTTGGCGGGCCCGTACTCGGCGCCGGGCATCAACGCGACTATCGGTGTATCCGTATCCAGACCCAGTGCATCCAGCTGTCGCTGCTGGTTCGCGCTATCGATATCGAGACGCGGTTCCGGGATCGGCGGTGGCTGGGCCGCGTCGCCAGCCAGCCCGAGAGCCACATAGCGCTGTACGGTTTTGCTCAGCCGCGTCTTGTCCAACGGCCGGATGTCGTTGAGCAGGCCGTAGCGCATCTCACCGAGATAGCCTGTCCTCTTTGTCGCGCCAGCGAAAAACGGCACCAGCGCCGACTTCAGCGAACGCGGCAACACGATCGCCTGTCGATAGCCGCGATCAACCAGCGAACGGCCGAGTCGACGGCGCAATCGGAAGTGCAATTCTCCATGGCCCAGCGGCATCTCGATCGTGTCCTGCACCTGGGGCATACGCCGCAGCAATGGTGCCGACCAGGCCGGCGCCAGCACGTCGATCGTGGTTTCCGGATGTTGCGCTGCCAGCGTCATCAACAGACTCTGACTCATGACCATATCGCCGACCCAGGCCGGCCCGACCACCAGCAAGCGATCAGGCATCCGCGGCCGCCTCGTCTCGGACCGCGTCCAGATAGGCGGCGACGCCCTCCTCCACGCTCATGAATGGGGCGTCAAAGCCGGCCGCCCGCAGCGCGCTGACGTCAGCTTGCGTATAGCTCTGATAGCGCCCGCGCAGGTGCTGCGGAAACGGGACATAGCGAATCGAACCGTGACCGTGCCAGGCGATAACGGCTCTCGCCACCTCATTAAAACTTTGCGCCCGGCCGGTCCCCGCATTGAAGATCCCGGACATCTCGGGCCGGTCGAGGAAATACAGCACCACCCGGGCGATGTCGCCGACATAGATAAAGTCCCGCCGCTGCTCGCCAGCGTCATAACCGTCCGAGCCCTGGAACAGGCGCACTTCACCGTCCGTCAGCAGCTGCGTGCGGAAGTGCCAGGCCACGCTGGCCATGGCCTGCTTATGCGCCTCGCGCGGACCATAGACGTTAAAGTAACGCAGCCCGAGCACCTGGCTGGCAGGTGCTCCGAGACGCCGCACGTATTGATCAAACAACAGCTTCGAATAACCGTAAACGTTGAGCGGATGCTCGTGGTCCGGGTCTTCGCCGAAACCCGGACCGGCACCATAGACCGATGCTGAAGACGCGTAGACAAATGGCACCTGTTGCTCGAGACAGGCGTGCAGCAGTTCCCTCGAGACCGCGTAATTCTGGTCCAGCATCAGGCGGCCATCCCACTCGGTCGTGTCGGTACAGGCACCCTGATGCAGGACGGCGCGGATCCCGGCCGGCAGCCCGCGGCGGTTCAAGGCCAGCCGGAACGCATCCTTGTCCTCGTAGTCAGCGATTTCACAGTCGGCCAGATTGGCGAACTTGGTACCGTCATAGAGATCGTCGACGACGAGGATGTCGCGCTCGCCGCGCCGGTTCAATGCGCGCACCAGATTGCTGCCGATAAAGCCGGCGCCGCCGGTCACGATAATCATGCTGTCTCCACCTGCGGTCCGCCGGTCAGCTCCTGATACAGCGCCAGATAGCGCTCGGTCATGCGCGCGGCCGTGTACGCCCCGGCTCGCTCTCGGTTGGCATCACCGACACGCGCGCGCGCATCCGGGTCCCGGATCAGATCGGTGATCGCCCGGGCGAGGCCCCCGATGTCGCCCGCCTCGAGCAGACGTCCGTTGCGTCCATCCTCGATCAGTTCCGGGATGCCGCCGACGCGCGTGGCTACCACCGGCAGGCCGAAGCTCATCGCATCGATCAGTATAGAACCGAGACCTTCACGGCGCGAAGGGAACAGGAACAGATCGAAGGCCGCCAGGCAATCGGCCACCCGTTCCGAATGTCCTTCGAACACGACGCCCGGCAGGTCGCTGGCTGCGTCGCGCAGTAGCGTCTCGTCCTCACCGCCGCCGACCAGCACAAAACGCAGCTCGGGTCGGAACTCCCGCAACAGCCTTGCGATCTCGATAATCTGAAGCTGACCCTTGTCCGCGTCATCCAGGGCGCCGATGTGGCCGACCACGAAAGCCCCACCCCAGCGATCGCGCAGATCGTCAATGCGGGTTGCACAGAGCCCGCTTGCGGCGCTGGGCGTAATCCGGTAGCCGATCGCCGCATCCAGCTGCCGCAGCGACTGGCCCACGGCATCGCTGAGCACAGTGACCGCAGCGGCCCGTCGATACATCAGCCGGTTAAGGCCATGGCGGCGCGGCACATTGAGCACCCGTCGCGTCACCAGATAGGGAACACCGGTAATCAGGTTGTTTAACCAGGCGCTGCGCAGACTGCGCCCCTCATGGACGTGGATCAGATCGGGTTTGCCGATGGACCGGGCCGCCGCGAGGATGCCACGGCCCGGCCTCAGCTCGAGACCCGGCACGTCTCCCAGCCGCGCGCAAAGCGGCTCACCCTGCCGGGAAACCAGTCGCTGGGCCACGTCCCTGGCGGCCAGCTCGCGGATCAACAGTTCGGTCTGGCGCTCACCGCCACGGAAGCCGCGTGCAAGGTTGACGTGACACACCCGCCAGGGGGCAGCAACAGCAGGATCATCAGGCACCGGCACGTTCACGCCGCGAACGTTGCCGGGGCGACGAGACTCAGCCCGCCGGCCGCCCGGAATCCCGGTCGACCAGCACGTAGGACGCGCCACAGTAGGGGCATTTCGCCTCGCCCGTGGCCTCGATCGGCAGATAGACCTTGGGGTGGGAGTTCCACAGACTCATGCCCGGCATCGGGCATGACAAGGGCAGGTCGGCGGCGGTCACCTCGTAGAGTTGTTTCGCGTTGGGTTGCACGGTGTCCTGCATGGCGGCGGTCGATCGGCTTTGGCATCGGATAGGGTTGGGGAGTATACCAGCCGCAATGGCCGGATCAGGACTCCATGGTCTCGTGCCACATGTCGCTGACGTAGGCTTTTTGCTCGCCAAATTCGCCTGCCGACACACGACCCGGTTGACCGTCCAGGAACAGCTGGTGCAACCGCGTCCGGTAGTCCAGATACGCAGTGCGCAGACAGTCGGCCCGCGCCTGATCCAGTACACCCGACTGCACCATTGCTTCCAGCTGGCGCACGTTGTCCGAATACTCCAGCAGCGCGGGGAATTCGTGGCAGCGGCTCAGGACCAGATACTGCACCAGGAATTCAATGTCGCCGATACCGCCGCGGTCCGCCTTGACGTCGAACTCGCCGGGGTCCGTGCTCGAATGTTCCGCCAGCATCCGGGAGCGCATCCGCGCCACATCCTCGCGCAAAGAGTCGCGTCGTATCGCGTCGCTGAGGATGCGCCGGCGGACCGCCTCGAAATCGCCTCGCACCTTGGGATCGCCGGCCACCGCCCGCGCCCGCAGCAGCGCCTGGTGCTCCCAGGTCCAGGCTTCGGTCGATTGATAGCGCTCGAAAGCAGTGAGACTGGTCACCAGCAGCCCACCCTTGCCGCTGGGACGCAGACGCGTATCCACCTCGTAGAGCAGACCTGAGGCGGTTTGCGTAGTCAGCACATGGACCAGCCGGCGCGTGAGGCGGCCGAAGAACAGACCGTTGTCCACCGCTTCCTCTCCATCGGTCGTTTGCGCCTCGCCCTCGGAATCATTCACGAACACCAGGTCCAGGTCGGATCCATAGCCCAGCTCGAGACCGCCGAGCTTGCCATAGCCGATGACCGCAAAACCGCAGTCCCGGCGTTCCGGGCCATGCCCGCAACGCGGCACGCCATAGCGGCTCTCGGTCTGGCGGCGGGCGATGTCGATAGCGACCTCCAGCACCGCCTCGGCGATATCGGTCAGACGGTCGCTGACCTTCATCACCGGCAGCCGGCCGCTCAGATCGGCCACCGCCACCAGGAATACCGCGCTGCGCTGGAACTGGCGCAGCACCTCCATCTGCCCTTCCAGCTCATCATCGCCCAAGGCCGCAAGACGCTGACGCAGGTCGGCCAGCAGCTGCTCGCGGCCGGGCAAACTGGCGAAGACACGCGGATCGATCAATTCATCCAGCAGCAGCGGATGCCGTTCCACCTGCCGCACCAGGAACTCGCTCTGGGCGCACAGTTGCGCCAGATGATCCAGCGCGCCGGGATTCTCATTCAGCAGCGCGAAATACGCGGAGCGCAGACCGACCGCATGGAGCACACCCAGCAGCCTGTCCAGCACCTGCTCGGCCCCATCATGGCTTGCGGCCCGGCGGATGATGGCCGGCATCAGCGCATCGAGCCGTCTGCGGCCGGATGCGTCCAGCCGACGCACAAAACCGGCATCAGCCAGTCGCCGGATCGCGGCGAATGCCTGGTCCGGGTCGGCGTAGCCCAGATCGCTGAGGATGCCTTCCGCCCGCTCGGGTTCAAACACACCGCCCCAGAGCTGCGATAACGGGTCCGCAGCCTCCTCCTCGGTGTGGGCAAACTCACCGATAATGGTGGCGCGAAAATGACCCTCCACTCGTGCCCTGTGCTGCTCGAGTTCGGTAACGAATGCCTGCCAGTCGCCGAAGCCCATGGAGCATGCCAGACGCTCACGTCCTGTCGCGTCTTGCGGCAGTCGATGCACCTGCCGGTCCTGCCATTGCTGGATATGGTTTTCGGTGCGCCGCAAGAAACGGTAGGCGCTCTCCAGCTCGGTTGCCACCGGCAGCGTGATATGGCCGGCCCCGGCCAGGCGCGGCAGTACCGTCAACAGATGTGGTTCGCGCAGGCCGGGATCGCCGCCGCCACGCAGGATCTGGTAGGACTGAACGATGAATTCGATCTCGCGGATGCCGCCGGGCCCGAGCTTGATATCGCTGCGGGCGGCTTCCTCGCCGGTCTCGGCCTCGATCCGCCGTTTCAATTCACGTAGCGATTCGAACATGCCGTAGTCCAGGTAGCGCCGATAGACAAACGGCCGCAACAGACCCGAGTAGAGCCCCATGCCGGGTCGATAGCCGGTCACCGGCCGCGCCTTTACATAGGCATAGCGCTCCCATGCCCGGCCGTGCTGCAGCAGATAATCTTCCAGCGCCGGCACGCTGACGACGAGCGGACCGCTGTCACCAAACGGGCGTAAGCGCATGTCGACACGGAACACCAGGCCGTCTTCGGTGACCTGGTCGAGCAGACGGATCACTCGTTGCCCCACCCGGTTAAAGAACTGCTCGTGACTGATCGGCCGTCTGCCGCTGGTCTCACCACCGCCGGCAAACAGAAATACCAGGTCGATGTCCGACGAGAAATTTAGCTCGCGGCCGCCCAGCTTGCCCATCGCCAGCACGATCAGCTCCGACGGCGAGCCGTCGATGCCCAGGGGCTCTCCATGCGCCGCCTTCACCGCCGCGCTGGCAAATCCGACCGCGGCGGAAATAGACATTTCTGCCACTTCGCTGACGTGGCCCAGAGTCTCCTCCAGCGTGGCAAGACCCGCCAGATCGCGCCAGGCGGCGCGCATCAGTTGCTGGCGTCTGAACCGACGCAATAGCCGCTGGCAGCCAGCCTCGTCGTCGATTGCCGGCATGGCGGCCGGCAACGCGCCTTCCAGTTCACCGGACTGCCAGGGCCGCACGGCCCCGTCCGGCCCGGCAAGGAACTGCAGATCCCCGGGCCGCCGGAGACAGCCACCGCGGACAAATTCGCTGCACGCCCATACCTGGGCCAACGAGCCGATGAGTCCGCCGCGTTCTGCCAACAAGGCGGCCAACTCGGGATGTTCGTGCATGAGTCGCTGCCACGCCTCGCTGACTCCGCCCCGTAGCGACGCCGGGAGTCGGTCGAGCGCAGCCTCGAAATCGCTCGAGGCGTTCACGCCGGCATCCGCCAGATCTTCCGCTGCCTGCTCAC
>JBATKC010000101.1:0-11492 GCA_049669065.1 Gammaproteobacteria bacterium | reverse complement strand
AGTGAGGACAGAGACATGCAGGTAGCAGCAAAGCTCAGTCATGCGCGGATCTCGCCGCAGAAGTGCCGCCTGGTCGCTGACCTGGTCCGCGGCAAGCCGGTGGGCGAGGCTCTGCAGGCGCTGACTTTCACGCCGAAGAAAGCCGCCCGCATTGTGAAGAAAGTGCTGGAGTCGGCGATCGCGAATGCCGAGCACAATCATGGTGCCGACATCGACGAGCTGAAGGTTGCATACATCGCCGTCGATGAGGCGCCGACGTTCAAGCGTTATCGCGCACGTGCGCGGGGCCGCGGTGCCCGGATCATCAAGCGCAACAGCCACATCACTGTGAAAGTGGCGGACGAGTAAGGACTAGACAATGGGTCAGAAAGTAAATCCGATCGGGATCCGCCTCGGCATCAGCAGGGACTGGACGTCTCGCTGGTACGCCGATACCGGCGACTTCGCCGAACTCGTGAACATGGACTTCCAGGTGCGCGAGTTCCTCAAGAAGAAGCTGTCGCAGGCGTCCGTCAGCAAGATCCAGATCGAGCGGCCGGCGCGCAAGGCCCACATCACGGTGCATACCGCGCGGCCCGGGATCGTGATCGGCAAGAAAGGCGAGGATATCGAGCGCCTGAGGATCGAATTGGCGCAGATGATGAGCATGCCGATTGGCGATGTGCGCATCAATATCGCAGAGATCCGCAAGCCCGAGCTGGATGCCCAGCTGGTGGCGGAAGGCATCGCCCAGCAGCTGGAGCGTCGCGTGATGTTCCGGCGCGCGATGAAGCGTGCGGTCACCAACACCATGCGTCTGGGTGCCCAGGGTGTGAAGGTCCAGGTCGGTGGCCGTCTGAACGGCGCCGAGATCGCCCGCTCGGAATGGTATCGCGAGGGCCGCGTGCCGCTGCACACGTTCCGCGCCGAGATCGATTACGGACTGGCCGAAGCGCGTACCACCTATGGCGTGATCGGCGTCAAGGTATGGATCTTCAAGGGCGAGGTGTTCGAGACGCCAGAGCTGGCGGCGCAGGCCACAGACGCCGCGGCCGCGAGGTAGGAGAGTCAGCGAGATGTTGCAGCCGAAAAGAACCAAGTACAGGAAGCAGCAGAAGGGCAAGAACCGTGGTCTTGCTCTGCGCGGCAGCAGTGTGTCCTTCGGTGAGTATGCATTGAAGGCAGTCGGCCGTGGTCGCCTGACAGCACGCCAGATCGAGGCCGCACGACGCGCCATGACCCGGCATGTGAAGCGCGGCGGCAAGATCTGGATCCGCGTGTTCCCCGACAAGCCGATCACGCAGAAGCCCCTCGAGGTAAGACAGGGCAAGGGTAAGGGCAACGTCGAGTACTGGGTCTGTCAGATCCAGCCCGGCCGGGTGCTGTATGAGATGGAAGGCGTGTCCGAGGAGATTGCGCGCGAGGCGTTCCGCCTGGCTGCTGCCAAACTGCCGATCGCCACGACCTTCGTGACCAGGCAGGTGATGTGATGAATGCCAGCGAGCTGCGCAAAAAGACCAAGGCTGAGCTGCAGGAAGAGCTGCTCAATCTGCGTCGCGAACAATTCAATCTGCGCATGCAGAGAGCGACCGGCCAGATGGCGCGACCGGACCAGTTCAGCAAGGTGCGCAAGAACATTGCACGCGTGAAGACCGTAATGAAGCAGGTCGAGGCCGCCAGCCTCGCGGGTGAGGCGAAATGAGCGAGACGAATCAGGCTAGCGAGTCCGGGCAGCGCACCGTCACCGGCCGCGTGGTCAGCAATCGTATGGACAAGACCGCGGCGATCGCGGTTGAGCGCCTGGTCAAGCATCCGGTCTACGGCAAGTTCATCCGCCGTACATCGAAGCTGCTGGCGCATGATGAGAACAATGAGTGCCAGATCGGTGACACCGTGGAGATCGCCGAATGCCGGCCGATGTCGCGGCGCAAGGCCTGGCGTGTGGTGAACATCGTGGAGCGCGCTGAGATCCGCTGAGCGGATGGCGCGACCGGCTTAGAGAGCTAACGAGAACAAGTCATGATCCAGATGCAAACCGTTTTGAACGCCGCCGACAACAGCGGTGCCCGGCGCCTCCAGTGCATCAAGGTGCTGGGAGGCTCCAAGCGCCGTTATGCCGGTGTCGGTGACATCATCAAGGTCAGCGTGAAGGACGCTATCCCGCGCGGCAAGGTGAAGAAGGGTGAGGTCTATAACGCAGTGGTCGTGCGTACCCGCAAGGGTGTGCGTCGGCCGGATGGTTCGCTGATCCGTTTCGATGGCAACGCCGCGGTGCTGCTCAATGCCCGTCTCGAGCCCATCGGCACGCGTATTTTCGGCCCGGTCACGCGGGAACTGCGTACGGGTAATTTTATGAAGATTGTTTCCCTCGCGCCGGAAGTGCTCTGAGGCGTAGTGGAGAGCTGACATGGCAATCAGGAATATCAGAAAGGGTGACGAAATCATCGTCATCACCGGCAAGGACAAGGGTCGTCGCGGCACCGTGATCCGCGTGGTCGACGACGAGCGGGTTCTGGTCGAGAACGTAAACGTGGTGAAAAAGCACCAGAAGCCCAACCCCAATGCGGGTGTCCAGGGCGGGATTATCGAGAAAGAGATGCCGCTGCAGATCTCCAACGTCATGTTGTTCAACCCGGTCACCAAGAAGGGCGATCGGGTCGGCGTACGGACGCTGGAGGATGGCCGCAAGGTCCGTTTTTTCAAGTCCAACGACGAGGTCGTTGACGTCTAGGTCAGGTCGCGGAAATGTCAAGACTGCAACAATATTATCGTGAGACCGTGGTGTCCCAGCTGCAGGAAAAGCTGGGCCTCTCCAATCCTATGGAGGTGCCGCGGATCGAGAAGATCACCGTCAACATGGGTGTCGGCGAGACCGTGCGGGATCGCAAGATCCTCGATCACGCGCTTGGTGATATGACCAAGATCACCGGTCAGAAGCCGCTGGTCTGCAATGCGCGCCGCTCTGTCGCCAGCTTCAAGATCCGCGACGGCTGGCCGGTGGGCTGCAAGGTGACCCTGCGCCGCGAACGGATGTTCGAGTTCCTCGACCGGCTGATCAACGTGGCCATCCCGCGTGTGCGTGACTTCCGCGGTCTCAGCGCCAAGTCCTTTGACGGACGCGGCAACTACAACATGGGTGTCCGGGAGCAGATCATCTTCCCGGAAGTGGACTACGACCAGATCGACGAGCTGCGCGGGATGAATATCACCATCACCACCAGCGCACGAAATGACGAGCAGGGGCGGGCGCTGTTGGAAGCGTTCGATTTCCCCTTCCGCAAGTGAGGACCGGTTTAGATGGCTAAGAAATCAATGCTCGAGCGGGAACGCAAACGCGCAAAAATGGTCGCCCGGTATGCGGCGAAACGCGCGCGACTCAAGGAGATTATCCGCAATCCGATGAGCTCTGCTGACGAGCGCGAGCAGGCGATGGCCAAACTGCAGGCCCTGCCGCGTGACGCCAGCCCGTCGCGACTGCATAGCCGTTGCCAGATTACCGGTCGTCCGCACGGTTTTTACCGCAAGTTCGGCCTCGGCCGTAACAAGCTCCGCGAGATCGCCATGCGTGGCGAGATTCCGGGTCTGACCAAGGCCAGCTGGTAAGGAATGACGCCATGAGCATGACTGATCCAGTTGCTGATCTGTTGACCCGCATCCGCAATGGCCAGAAGGCCGGCAAGACCCGCGTCACGATGCCTTCGTCAGGCCTCAAGAAGGCGGTGTTGAAGGTGCTGCAGGAAGAGGGCTACATCGCCGACTTCGCCGCTGAGAAGGATGGCCAGAAAGAGCAGCTCTCGGTGGAGCTGAAGTATTTCGCCGGCAAGCCGGTGATCGAGACGGTGCAGCGCGTGAGCAAGCCGGGTTGCCGGGTCTACCGCGGCAAGGATGAATTGCCCAAGGTGCTCGGGGGTCTCGGTGTGGCCGTGATCTCCACGCCCAAGGGTGTAATGAGTGACCGTGAAGCCAGGGCCCAGGGCCATGGTGGAGAGATCATCTGCGTGATCTCGTAACAGGCCGGCAACGGCAAGAGTAATTGAGATGTCCAGAGTCGCAAAAAAGCCGATTACGTTGGCCAAGGGCGTTGAGCTCAAGGTCGACGGAAACAGCGTGACCGTGAAAGGTCCGAAGGGGTCCCTGTCGCTTGATCTGCAGCCGCGGATCGCGGTCGAGCAGGGTCCGGAAGGCGTGCAGATCAGCGCCGCGAGCGCCGACCGCAAGCTGCAGGCCATGGCCGGCACGACGCGTGCCCTGCTGGCGAACATGGTCACCGGGGTGTCCGATGGCTTCGAGCGCAAGCTCGAACTCAAGGGCGTCGGCTATCGGGCACAGTCGAAGGGCAAGGTGTTGAACCTCACGCTCGGTTTCTCCCATCCGGTCGACTATGCGATCCCCGAGGGGATCACGGTCGAGACGCCCAGCCAGACGGAAGTCGTGGTCAAGGGCATCGACAAACAGGTGGTGGGCCAGGTCGCCGCTGAGATTCGTGCTTATCGTCCGCCGGAGCCCTACAAGGGCAAGGGCGTGCGTTACGCCGATGAGCGTGTGGTCATCAAGGAAGCGAAGAAGAAGTAGGCAGGTCGAGGCATGGATAAGAAGCAGACACGTTTGCGTCGCGCCCGCCGGGCCCGCGCCAAACTCCGGGAACTCGGGGCGGTTCGCCTCAGCGTTCATCGCACGCCACGGCATATCTATGCCCAGGTGATCGAGTCCGACGGCGACCGGGTGCTCGCCGTGGCTTCGACGCTGCAGGCGGAAATGCGCTCGAGCCTGAAGGGCACGGGCAACACGGCGGCGGCTGCGGCCGTCGGCAAGAAGATCGCCGAAAAGGCGAAGGAAGCCGGGATCACCAAGGTCTCGTTTGATCGTTCCGGCTTCAAATATCACGGTCGGGTCAAAGCGCTGGCGGAAGCTGCGCGCGAAGCCGGCCTCGAATTCTGAACGCCGGCCAGGGGTTAAATCGGTATGGCAGCACCAGACAGAAATAGCGCGGGCGATGATCTCATTGAGAAACTCGTCACCATCAATCGCGTGGCCAAGGTGGTCAAAGGCGGACGCCAGTTCGGCTTCACCGCGTTGACTGTGGTCGGCGATGGCGAAGGTCGCGTGGGCTTTGGCTACGGCAAGGCACGTGAGGTGCCGTTGGCGATTCAAAAGGCGATGCAGGCAGCGCGCAAGAACCTGCAGCGCGTGCACCTCAAGGGTGACACCCTGCAGTACGCGATGGTTGGCAATCATGGCGCGACCAAGGTTTACATGCAGCCCGCCTCTGAAGGTACCGGTGTCATCGCCGGTGGCGCCATGCGTGCGGTATTCGAGTGCGCCGGTGTGCGCAACGTATTGGCCAAGAGCTATGGTTCGCGCAACCCGATCAACGTGGTGCGGGCGACGATCGGCGCACTGGCGGACATTAACTCCCCGAAGGCCATCGCGGCCAAGCGGGGCAAGACCGTGGAACAGATTCTGGGTTAAAGCAATGGCTGGAAAGAAAGAAAAATCCGCCGGGCTCAAGGTGACACTGGTGCGCAGCGCCAATGGCCGGCTGGCCAGTCACAAGGCCTGCGTGGCGGGTCTAGGCCTGCGTCGGATCAATCATTCGGTCACCGTGATCGATACTCCGGAGAACCGGGGCATGATCAACAAGGTGTCGTACCTGTTGCAGGTAGAGGAAGCCTGAGATGCGTCTTAATACGATCAAGCCTGCTGACGGCAGCCGCAAGACCGGCAAGCGACTCGGCCGCGGTCACTCCGCCGGCCAGGGCAAGACCAGTGGCCGCGGCGTCAAGGGCCAGCATTCCCGTTCCGGCGGCTTCCATAAGGTCGGTTTCGAGGGTGGCCAGATGCCGTTGCAGCGGCGGCTGCCCAAGGTGGGTTTCGCTTCGCGCAAGGCGCGTTTCTCGGCTGAGGTGCGCCTGCACGAACTGGCCAGGGTCGACGGCGATGTCGCTGATGAACTGACCCTGAAGCGGGCCGGTCTGGTGCCGCAGCGGGCCCAGCGCATCAAGGTCATTGTGTCTGGCAAGATCGAGCGCGCGATCACGGTCAAGGGTCTGCTGGTCACGGCTGGCGCGCGTGCCGCGATCGAAGCGGCCGGCGGCAGCATCGAGGACTGATCCTCGGGAACTTATCGTGGCGAAATCCAAAGCACTTAGCTCGAACCCGGCGGTGGCCCTCGGCGAAGCGACCCGCTTCTCCGAGCTGCGCAAGCGGCTGCTGTTCCTGATCGGGGCGTTGATCGTTTACCGCATCGGCACCTTCATCCCGGTGCCCGGTATCGACCCGGAGGCGCTTGCACGCTTCTTCGAGCAGCAGCAGGGCACCATCCTGAGCGTGTTCAATATGTTCTCGGGCGGTGCACTGGAGCGCCTCAGTATTTTCGCCCTCGGCATCATGCCGTATATCTCGGCGTCCATCATCATGCAGATGATGGCCGTGGTGGTGCCGTCGCTGGCTCAGCTGAAGAAAGAGGGCGAAGCGGGGCGGCGCAAGATCACGCAATACACGCGTTACGGGACCGTCGGCCTGGCCACGTTCCAGTCCATCGGTGCGGCGATCGCGTTCCAGAATCAGGGCGTGGTCATCGCGCCGGGGACACAATTTATCTTCACCGCCGCGGTGACGCTGGTCACCGGCACCATCTTCCTGATGTGGCTGGGCGAGCAGGTGACCGAGCGCGGTATCGGCAACGGTATCTCGATGATCATCCTCTCCAGCATCATCGCCGGTCTGCCGGCAGCAATCGGCGGGACCCTTGAACTGGTGCGCACCGGTGAGATGGCGGCCGCTCTGGCCCTGATCCTGTTTGTGCTGATCCTCGGCGTGACCGCCTTTGTCTCGTTCGTAGAGCGCGCGCAGCGGCGGATCACGGTGCACTACGCCAAACGCCAGCAGGGCCGTCGCATGGTGCAGGGCCAGACCACTCATCTGCCGTTCAAGCTGAATATGTCGGGCGTGATCCCGCCGATCTTCGCCTCCAGTATCATCCTGTTCCCGGCCACGATCGCCCAGTGGTTCGGTACCAGTGAAGGCTTCGGCTGGCTGCAGCGGATCGCCGGCAGCCTGGCACCGGGGCAGCCGGTCTACGTGGTGCTTTACGCGGCGCTGATCATCTTCTTCTGTTTCTTCTATACCGCTCTGGTGTTCAATTCGCGGGAGACGGCGGACAACCTGAAGCGTTCAGGCGCTTTTATCCCGGGTATCCGTCCGGGCAAGCAGACCGGCGAGTACATCGACTCGGTGCTGACCCGTCTGACGTTCTGGGGTGCGATCTATGTCACCGCGGTGTGTCTGCTGCCGGAATTCATGATCATGTACGCCAGGGTGCCGTTCTACTTCGGCGGCACCTCGTTGCTGATCATCGTAGTGGTGGTAATGGACTTTATGTCCCAGCTGCAGGCTCACATGATGAGCCATCAGTATGAGGGCATGCTCAAGAAGGCCAACCTCAAGGGTCACGGCCGCGCGGGGCGGGTCCGCTGATCGCGGCCGGTTCCGATTCGGGAGAGAGATATGAAAGTTAGAGCCTCGGTCAAAAAGATCTGCCGGAACTGCAAGATCATCCGTCGGAACGGCGTGGTCAGGGTGATCTGTACCGATCCCCGTCACAAGCAGCGGCAGGGCTGATCAGCGCTTGAAGGAGCGCTGTGTTTACGGTAAATTGTTCGGTTTCGCGCGGCGTACAGGAGTCTGTCTAAATGGCGCGTATTGCAGGGATTAACGTCCCCCCACACAAGCATGCAGTGATTGCGCTGACGCATATCTACGGGATCGGTCGTTCGACCGCCCAGCAGATCTGTGCGGCCGCTGGCATCGAGCCCGACGTGAAGATCAAGGACCTTAGCGAGCCTGAGGTCGACAAGATCCGTGCGGTCGTCGCCAAACAGGTCGTCGAAGGCGATCTGAGACGCGAAATTTCTATGAATATCAAGCGTTTGATGGACCTCGGCTCGTATCGTGGCATCCGCCATCGTCGCGGTCTGCCGCTGCGTGGACAGCGCACACGGACCAACGCACGAACTCGCAAGGGTCCGCGCCGCCCCATACGCAAATAGGCCGCAGATAGGCCACAAACAGTCCGGGAGCAGGTCATTGGGGGCCACTCGGGACTGACGCAACGACCCTTTACGACCGCCGCATGGCGGCACAATTCAGGTAGGCATCATGGCTAAGCCGACAACGAAGACGCGCAAGAAGGTGAAAAAGACGGTGGTTGATGCCATCGCGCACGTTCACGCGTCTTTTAACAACACGATCATCACCATCACCGACCGGCAGGGCAACGCACTGTCGTGGGCGACCTCCGGTGGCTGTGGTTTCCGTGGCTCGCGCAAAAGCACGCCGTTTGCTGCCCAGGTAGCCGCGGAGAAGGCTGGACTGGCGGCCAAGGAATATGGCGTGCAGAACCTCGAGGTGCGGGTGAAGGGGCCGGGCCCCGGCCGCGAATCTGCGGTGCGTTCGCTGAATTCGGTGGGTTTCCGCATCGGCCAGATCGCCGACGTGACGCCTATCCCCCACAACGGTTGCCGGCCGCCCAAGAAGCGTCGGGTGTGACGGAGAATTAGGTCATGGCTAGATATCTCGGACCCAAGTGCAAACTGTCGCGCCGCGAAGGCACCGATCTGTTCCTCAAGAGCGGTGTGCGCCCGCTCGAATCCAAGTGCAAACTGACGGTCCCGCCCGGTGGCGCGCCACAACGACGGCCGCGCATTTCGGATTACGGCCTGCAGCTGCGCGAGAAACAGAAGCTGCGGCGCATGTATGGCGTACTCGAACGTCAGTTCCGCAACTACTACAAGAAAGCAGCCGGCCGTAAGGGTTCGACTGGCGAGAATCTGTTGCAGCTGCTGGAAGGCCGCCTCGACAATGTCGTTTACCGCATGGGCTTTGCCGCAACCCGTTCGGAGGCCCGGCAGCTGGTCAGCCACAAGGGCATCCGGGTAAACGATGAACTCGTAAATATTCCCTCGTATCAGGTGAGCTCCGGTGACGTGGTATCGGTGCGCGACAGGTCGAGGAAACAGCTGCGTATCCAGAGCGCGCTGTCCATCGCAAGCCAGGTCGGTTTCCCGGAGTGGGTGGAAGTCGATGAGAAGAAGATGACCGGGACGCTGAAGCAGCTTCCGGATCGGGCGGAGATCCTCCCGGACATCAACGAGAACCTGGTTGTGGAGCTCTACTCCAAATAATAGTCGAGGCTTATTGCCATGCCGCATTCTGTCACTGAATTTCTCAAGCCGCGTGTCGTCAAGGTTCAGTCCGAGAAGGCCAACCTCGCGCGCGTCGTCATCGAGCCGTTCGAGCGTGGTTTCGGCCATACGCTGGGTAATGCCCTGCGCCGCATCCTGTTGTCGTCGATGCCCGGCAGCGCAATCGTCGAGGCCGAGATCGAGGGTGTGCTGCACGAATACACCAGCATCGAGGGCGTGCAGGAGGATGTGGTCGACATCCTGCTCAACCTGAAGCAGGTGGCGATCCGTATGCACACGCGCGACGAAGCCGAGCTGAGCCTGCACAAAAAGGGCCCCGGCCCGGTCACCGCGGGTGATATCACCGTCGATCACGACATCGAGGTGGTGAACCCGGATCTGCTTATCGCCAACCTGACCAGCGCCGGTGAGCTCAACATGCGGCTCAAGGTCGTGCGCGGCCGCGGCTATCGACCCGCCACCCTGCGCCCGGCTTTCGAAGAGCAGGCCGGCCCGATCGGGCGGCTGCAGCTCGACGCCTCATTCAGCCCGGTGCGCCGCGTCAGCTACACCGTCGAAGCCGCCCGCGTCGAGCAGCGTACCGACCTCGACAAGCTGTTGATCGACATACAGACCAACGGCACCATCGATCCTGAAGAGGCGATCCGACGCGCCGGCAACATCCTCCAGGATCAGCTGTCGGTGTTCGTCGATCTCAAGGGTCAGGCAGAAGCGACGGCCGGCAGCGCCGAGGCCCAGATCGATCCAATCCTGCTGCGTCCGGTGGACGAGCTGGAGCTGACCGTGCGTTCCGCCAACTGCCTGAAGGCTGAGAACATCAACTACATCGGTGATCTGGTCCAGCGCACCGAGGTCGAGCTGCTGCGCACGCCGAATCTCGGCAAGAAGTCGCTGACCGAGATCAAGCAGGTGCTCGAGAGCCATGGTCTGGCGCTCGGCATGCGCCTGGAGAACTGGCCGCCGGCCAGCCTTAAACAGGAAGATGGGCAGGCCGCGTTAGCGGCCGGCTGAAGATCGGGAAACGGAATCATGCGTCATCGTAATTCTGGTCGGCGGCTCGGGCGTAACAGCTCGCACCGTCGCGCCATGTATCGCAACATGACCGCTTCGCTGCTCAAGCACGAAGCCATCCGCACTACGGTGCCGAAGGCCAAGGAGCTGCGTCGGGTGGTGGAGCCTCTGATCACAATGGCCAAGGTAGATGGTGTGGCCCAGCGCCGCCGGGCTTTCGATCGCCTCCGCGACAAAGACGCCGTGGGCAAATTGTTTGGCGAGATTGGCCCGCGCTACAAGGGGCGTCCCGGCGGCTATCTGCGGATCCTAAAGATCGGCCTGCGCCCGGGCGACTCGGCGCCGATGGCGCTGGTCCAGCTGGTCGACGGGGCCGGCGATCCGGCGGCCGAGGCCGCTGAAGGCTGAGCCGCCGCGTCGAACACCAGGAAATAAGAAGGCCGGGCCAGACCCGGCCTTTTTTTGTTGTGGGCCCGCCCGCTCCGGGCATCGGTCCGTTGGAGCATCATCTGCGCTTGCTTCATAATCCTCTGGCAATGCACGGATCGGCTGGTGGAGGCTGTAGGGTTGAGCATCAAGCTGGACGAATGCCTGGTAGTAGGGATCGCCTCGCGGGCGCTGTTTGACCTGCGCGAGGAAGACAGGATATTCCGCGAGCAGGGTCTGGAAGCTTATCGCCGTTATCAGCTGGAGCAGGAATCCACGCTGCTCAAACCCGGCGCCGGCTTCGCCCTGGTCAAGGCTATTCTGCGTCTCAATATGCTCGATGATCGTCGCCGCGCCGAGGTAGTCATCATGTCGCGCAATTCCACTGAGACCAGCCTGAGGATCTTCAAATCCATCGACCATTACGGATTGGACGTTAACCGCGCCGCCTTGTCCGGGGGCGCGGCGCTGGCGCCATATCTGCACGCGTTCAGCGTGGACCTGTTCCTGTCCCAGTACGAGGACGACGTCCAGGCGGCCCTCGGCTGCGGCATCGGCGCCGCTATCCTGTATGACCATGCGGGCAATGCGGACGATGATATCGAACAGATCCGTATCGCCTTTGACGGCGATGCGACGCTGTTCTCCGGCGAGTCGGAACTGATCTACCAGGAGCAGGGTCTGGAGGCGTTCGAGCGCAATGAGGCGGAGAAGGCCCGGCAGCCCCTGGCCGAGGGGCCATTCGCCGGTTTTCTCAAGAGTCTATCCGCGATACAGCGGGAAGCCCCTCCCGGGCGCGCGCCGATACGCACCGCGTTGGTGACCGCCCGCGGGCGCCCGGCGCATGAGCGGGTGATCCGCACACTACTGGAT
>JBATKC010000100.1:0-5175 GCA_049669065.1 Gammaproteobacteria bacterium | reverse complement strand
CCCATGATGTGGTGCTCAACGCCTACTACGTCGACCAGCAGTCGTCACTCGGCGCCAATGTGCCCTCGCTGCGGCGACTGACCCTGGTGCCGGGCGCCGGCGCCGGGGCGATGCAGGATCAGGAGATCATCCCCGGAGTCGAGAATCTCCAGGTACAGCTTGGTATCGACACCACTGATGATGGCGCTGCGGACCGCTATGTCGATTCCGACGCCGGCATCATCGACCCGACTAACATCGCCTTCGATCCGGACGCCGAGATCGTGTCCGTGCGCCTGTGGATGCTCGTCCGCTCAGAACAGCGCGAGAACGCGCATACCGACACTGGCCCATACCAGCCGCCCGATGCGGATCTGGCGGCGATCACCCCCAACGATCCATTCCGGCGCATGGCGGTCACTACCACTATCAAGCTCAGAAACAACGGGAGCTGACAATAATGAAATGCCCTAACCGATATCCCAACCGGCAGACCGGCGCCGCCCTGGTCGTAGGATTGGTGCTGCTGCTGGTGCTGACTATCCTGGCCGTGGCGACGATGAATACCGCCAGCCTGGAAGTGGCGATGGCCAGCAACAATCAGAACAGCCAGAGCGCGTTCCAGATGGCCGAGACCGCGATCGATCTGAACCTGGCCACGGCCGACAACAACCGCGACCTGCTGGTGGCTGTCAATGGCACGCCGCCGTGGTGTCTGGGTCTGACCGTCGTCCCCGACGTTGGCACCTATAACGGTTGTCATGTATTCACCGGTGACGTCACCGCCCTGGCGGGCTCCAGCGTCGGCCTTGGCGGCGGTCTGGCCGCCTATCACTTCAATTCCGTGGGCAACGGCACATCGTTCCGCGGCGCCCAGTCCAACCACTTACAGAGTTTCTATGTCCCAGGTCCCGGTGGCGGCACCTGAGGGAGGTCTATCTATCATGAATGCAAGACACCTGATCTTTTCGTTTGCGTTGGCCGCGTGTCTCACGGCCCCCGCTCAAGGCGCGCTCGATCGTATCGAAGAGACGCTGGAACTCGATCGTACGCAACTCGAGCTGCCCGACTTCGCCACGGACCAGATCGTGGTGCAGACCTGCGAGGACTGCGAACGACTGACCCTGCAGGTCAGCGAACGTACCGAATACCGTCTCGGACCGCGCGGCGAAAAAGTCGATCTGCAGACATTCCGCGAGGCCGCGCTCAGGGGCCAGGCCGAAGACACGCTTATTTACGTCACCTTTGCCACCGATGGGCAGAGCGTGAGACGCATCGCACTGGGTACGCCGCCGTCCGCGGCGTCCCAATAACGAGGACGCTGCCATGGTTATTCCTATGAAACGCAACAAGACTCGCGTCGCCTCACTGCTCGCGCCGCTGCTGCTCATTCTGGGCGCAGGCAACCCGGCGGTGGCTGACGACGCCGAACTGTTTCTTGCCGTCAAGGATCCGCTGCTGACCGGAGCGCAGCCGAATATCCTGTTTATCATCGACACGTCCGGCAGTATGGACACCGACGTGCTGACACAGGAAGACTGGAATCCGGCGACGACCTTCGACGGCTGTTTCCGTAATGACGCGATCTATTGGTCAACCACCAATGATTATCCGGATTGCGACAGCGCCCAGTGGTTTCCGAAGAGCCGCAACAAGTGTCAGGCGTCCTACAGTCAGTTTGATGGCGTCGGGTCCTTTACCGATGAGATGCGTGCCTGGCGCCCGCGCAACAACGCTAACAACAGCCGCTGGGTGAATCTCAGCACCAATCGGAACCGTGATGTTGAATGCCAGGCGGACCGCGGCATCCATGGCGAAGGCGGCAGCGAGACCTGGGCTGCCAACGGTGCCATCGGCCCATGGCACACGGATAACAGCAACGAACCCTCCTGGAACACGCAGTACTTCTTGTTCGACGGCAACTGGCTGGACTGGAATGCCTCCGGCGGGAGCGTCACCAAGACCCGTATCGAAATCGTCAAACAGGTCACCAAGCAGATCCTCGACAACGTGGATGGCGTCAACGTCGGCTTGATGCGGTTTAACTTCGAGGAAGGCGGACCGGTGATTCACGCGATGGAAGATATTGCGACCGCCAGAGAGCCGATGAAGACCACGATCGACGGGCTCCCGTCCGACGGCTGGACGCCGCTGTCGGAGACCCTATATGAGGCCGGACAATATTACGTTGGCAGCGGTGTCGATTATGGCGATGTCGGTCCGGTCGACAGCGTCGCGGCATCACGGATCGGTAACGATCCCAACGGATCTGACTATCTGGCCCCGGTGAATTTTGCCTGTCAGAAAAACTACATCGTTTTGCTGACCGATGGCGCGCCCACACGAGACGTCAGCGCGGAATCCAAGATCGAGGCCCTGCCCGGCTTTGCAGAGCTGGTTGGCGACGATTGTGACGGCAGCGGCGACGGTTCCTGTCTGGACGACATGGCCGAGTATCTGTTCGAGTCCGATCTGGACGGCAGTCTCCCCGGACAGCAGAACGTGACCACCTACACCATCGGCTTTACCGTGGATCTGCCGCTGCTCGCCTCGACTGCCAGTCGCGGTGGTGGTGAATACAAGCTGGCGGACGATACCGCCACGCTGGCTACCGTGCTCAGCGACATCGTGCTGTCGATCAAGGATGACGCGACCACATTTTCTGCGCCTTCGGTCCCGGTCAACGCCTTTAACCGGACCCAGAATCTGAATGATGTCTTTGTCTCGGTATTCGAACCCTCGGCCAGCGTCCACTGGCCGGGCAATCTGAAAAAGTATCGTCTGATCGGCGGCGAACTGGTCGGCCAGGACAGTCAGCCGGCGGTGAATCCCGACACCGGTTTCTTTAGCAACGAGTCCTTCAGCTTCTGGTCACCGACGGTCGACGGCGATCGTGCCCCCGAGGGTGGGGCTGCCAGTCAGCTGCCTGAATACACGGAGCGCAATGTCTACACGGACGTCAGCAGCAACACGCTGACCGCCGGGGGCAACCGGGTCGAAGTCGGAAACAGCAACATCGACCATGCCGATCTGGGCGCACCCGCGCCAGACCGGGACAACGTGATCAAATGGCTCAACGGTCTGGATCTGTTCGACGAAGATGACGACGGCAGCATCACCGATACCCGCCGCCAGATGGGCGATCCGTTCCACGTCCGCCCAGCTACGGTTATCTATGGCGGCTCAGTGGACGATCCGGACGCGGTGATTTTCGTCTCCACCAATGACGGCATGATGCACGCCGTCGACGCCAAGACGGGAGCGGAATTGTGGGCCTATGTGCCGGAAGAGACGCTGGGACGATCCTATGAGCTTTATCTCGACCAGCCTTCACCCAATCGCCGCTATGGGCTCGACGGTGATATCCGCGCCTACGTTTACAAAGACGACGGTGTGCCCGGGATCAGTGGCGAAGAACGCGTCTTCCTGAGCTTCGGCATGCGCCGTGGCGGAGATACGGTCTACACCATCGAAGTCACCAACCGCAATGCGCCAAAACTGATCTGGAAAGTCAGCAATGGCGATGCCGGCTTTGATCAGCTTGGTCAGACCTGGTCCACCCCGGTGATTGCCGAAGTCAACGTCAGTGGTCAGCGCAAGCCGGTCGCGATCTTTGCCGGCGGCTACGACGATGGCCAGGACAGCCCGGGATACCGCGAGGACTCGGTGGGTAACGCCATTTACATGGTGGATCTCTTAACCGGTGATCTGGTGTGGAGCGCCAGCCGCGACAGTGGGAACCTGCAGCTGGACGAGATGACCCACTCGATCCCGGCGCCGCTCGCAGTCGTGGACGTCAGCCAGAACGGCCTCGCCGACCGCATGTACGTGGGTGACATGGGCGGCCGCGTGTGGCGCTTCGACATCGTCAACGGTTCCGATCCGAACGATCTGGTGGAAGGGGGCGTCATTGCCTCTCTCGGTGGCGCGGCTGTTGAGACGCCTACGCAGGCGGATACCCGACGCTTTTACGCACAGCCGGATATCGTCCCGATCGTCGCCCGCGACCGGTTCCTGCTGACCGTGAACCTCGGTTCTGGCTATCGGGCCCATCCGCTGGATACGGATATCGATGATGCGTTCTTCTCGGTGCGGGATTTCAAGGTTTTCGATGTGATCCCGTCGGATGAATATGGAGAGCCGCTCACGGTTAGCGACCTGGTGGACATCACGCTGGATCCCAACCCCACTCTGGACATAGAGGAAGACGGCTGGCGTCTGTCCATGGTGCAGAGCGGCGGCGAGAAGATCCTGTCCCCGTCGTTCACGTTCCAGGGCACGCTTTTCTTCAGCAGCTTCTCGCCGGGCGGAGCGGCCAATGCCTGTGTCGCCTCAACCGGGCTCAACAGGTTGTATCGGGTCAACGTGCTCGATGGTTCGCCGAACACTAATCTGGACCGCCCGATCGACGATCCGGAGGAGCTCACCGAGGAGGATCGCTTCCAGGAACTGAAACAGGGCGGTATTGCGCCGCAGCCGGTGTTCCTGTTCCCGCGTGATCGCTCCGATCGGCCGATCGCCTGTATCGGTGTGGAGTGTCTGGATCCGGGCATCACCAACGACCTGGCCCGTACATTCTGGACCCAGGACGGGACATGATGCACAAGGAGCAGACCATGCTGAAACGATCGACAGGCGTGACCCTGATGGAGTTGATGATCACGCTGGCCATCGTCGCCATACTGGCGGCAGTCGCGATACCCAGCTATCGCCAGTACTCGACACGTGGTCACCGCACCGAAGGCGCCATGGCCCTGACCCAGATCGCCGCACGCCAGGAGCAGTTCTACCTACAGAACAATACCTATGCGGATGCTCTGGGAGACCTGGGTTTTGCCACGGCTGAAAGCGAGCACGGTCGTTATGCGCTGGCGATCACTACCGGCAACGTGACCAATTTCGTGGCCAGAGCCACGGCCCAGGGCGGGCAGACCGACGACGAGGATTGCACGGTCCTTGCAATCAATGAGGATGGATTGCGCTATGGCGGGCCAGGCCCGGTCGGCGGGACGATCGACATGGCCACGCATAATGAAGAGTGCTGGCGGGGGCGCTAACGGGCACTGCCAGCGTTAAATGCTTGAAGATGGGGCGACCTCCAACGAGGTCGCCCTTTTTTTGGTCGAGGAATGGGCTGATGTAGCTTGAGTCGCTGCGCTCCTCCGTCTGTCGGCGCACTGCCGTGCGCCTCGGTTC
>JBATKC010000099.1:0-6589 GCA_049669065.1 Gammaproteobacteria bacterium | reverse complement strand
GCACCGGCACGAAGCCGCTCAATGACAAGCCCCAAAACACGTACCAGAATGGAGGATGGATCACGTCCATGCCGTGATCCAGCACGTGGCCGACTTGACTGGACCGTACCGTCACCCGGGCCAGCTTGCCGTCCACTGTATCGAGATAGGTCATAAACCATCCGCATGCGAGGCCCCAACCGTATTGCGCCGTCCAGAACAGCCAGCAGCTGGCCAGCATCAACAGCAGGCTCAGGATGGTGACCATATTTGGGCTAATACTCAGCCGCGTGCAGACGCGGACGCCCACCCGGGCGGGTCGTGGCCACAGCCATTTGGTCACCAGGTCGGTGATGCCTTTGTATGCGTTCCCATAGAGTCTGCCCTCGAGCCACTCACGACGATCCTCGCTGACCGCCTCAAGCAGCGGCGGCTCAGACCGACGCAGTTTCTGATCAAAGGCATTCAGGATCGCCGGGTCCGCGATGCTCAGGGGGGTCGGGTCTCCTGACCCCGTGCCGCCGATCAATGCCATGCCTTGCGCCAGATGCTCGCTATCGACATTCGCCGCCGCCGCCTGAAGCTCACCGCTGCTTTTTAGCAGCGTATTCGACCGCTGCGACAGTGCAGCCAGAGTCCGGGTCTCGAACAGATAGTCTGCGCGCAACAACAGGACCCGGCTGGCCGCAGGCAGCTGGTCCAGGTCATCGATCAGTGTGATGCCGCCGACCTCGCGCACCTGCCTGCTGATTCGCTGGCGTGAGCTGAGACCCCACAGCCTGGTCGCCGACTCACCCACCACATAGGCGAAAGTGTCATTCATGAGTAAGTGCCGGTCTGGCCGGGCTTCGCTCGACAAAGGCGAGGAGTGCGCGGATTATAGATAGCCTCGCCATCGCTGGCAAAACGCCAATGGGTCGCGGATGCGCCTGATACATGTCACCGATCCCCATCTTACTTCCCTCGATGATCAGTCGCTCGCGGGGCTGAGCGCGAAGCGCGCGCTGAGTTATCTGTCATGGCGGCGGAAGCGGCGCTTTCACCATGACAGATCCGCATTGACGCATTTGACTGAGGCGGTGCGCCGTGAGCAGGCCGACCAGATTCTCGTCACCGGAGACCTGACCCATATCGGTCTTGCGGAGGAGGCACGAGTCGCGAGGCCCTGGCTGGAGAGTCTGGGTTCGCCAGAGCAGGTGATGTTGGTGCCGGGTAATCACGATCTCATGTCGAGGGACTCGTGGGGCCCGGTTGCCAGGCATTGGGGCGACTATATGCACCTTGATCCCCATCTCGCCGGCGGCACGATTCAGGACGCGTTCCCGGTCGTACGCGAGTTTGAAGATGCGGTCGTCATCGGCGTCGCCTCGGCCCATCCGACCCCAATCCTGTTGGCCAGCGGCAGCCTCGGCGAGGCGCAGATGGCAAGGCTGGAGCTGGCGGCCCGCGATGTGCGTGAGCAAGGCAAGTTCTGCTGTCTATTGATCCATCATCCGCCTGTGCCCGGCGTGGTGGGCCGGCGTCGGGCTCTGGCTGATGCTATCGCGCTGGAGTCATTGTTAGAGCGACAATCCGTCGATCTCGTGCTGCATGGACACACGCATCGCAACGAAGAGATCGCCCTCGGCGGCCGCATGATCTACAGCACAGCGTCCGCATCCAGTATCTCCGCCCACGCGCCAGCGGCATACCGGGTGATCGATGTAGAACGGGATGCCGACGGCGGCTGGCAGGTCGAGATGACGCTGAAGAGCCTGACCGCCGGCGACGGCCAGCAACGCCGCCTCGAGCTGGTCGAGCAGGCCCGTTGGCACGCCGGACCCTGAGGCTCTATCGTACCCGCTGCAAGGCGTAGAGCGCGGCAATCAGGAGCAGGATGTCGGGGGCAAATGCCGCCAGCGCCGGATTGAACTCGTTGAGCAGCGCCACATTGCCGCTGATCTGCTCGCTCAGATAAAAGACCACGCCGATGCTGCCGCCGATGGCGACCCGCTGGCCGACCGACATGGTCCTGACCGAGCCCAGCACAAAAGGCACGGCCAGCAGGGACATCGCGATCAGTGCCAGCGGAAGACTCATCTGCTGCCAGAATACAAACCGGTAGCGGTGGGTGTTGAGCCCGTTGCTGTCGAGACGGCGTATGTACTGGAACAGATCGATCGGCGACAGGGCCTCGGCCGGCTGGATCAGGCTGGACATCTGTTTCTCCGACAACACGCTGCGCCAGCGCAGAGTGTCCAGGCGGCGCTCCAGCGCATGGTCCTGTTGCAGCTGGCTCTGGCGGACTCCGTGTAGCAGCCATTCTTCCGGGCTCAGGATGTCGGCTCTTTCCGCCTGGGTGAGCTGGTCGAGGCGGCCGTCCTGGTCAAGCTCGTATATCTCGATGTCGCTCGGCACGCGGCCGAACTGCACGCTGCCGACGCGGATCAGCTGGTTCTCCGATCGGGTCCAGAACTCTGTGCCGAAGCGGGAGTCGCCGCCTGCCGCCTCGGTGTATTGCTTGCTGCGGAACTGGCCGGCTGTGCGCTCCCACTGGGGGATCGCGATGTTCTGCAGCACCGCGACTACAACGATCAGCGCAAGCGCGACCTGAACCACTGGCCAGGAGATGCGGCGTGGCGACATCCCGGATGCGCGCACCGCCAGCACCTCACGATGGTTGGCCATCGCCCCCAGACCCAGCAACGCGCCGAGCAGGGTCGCCACCGGCAGGATGTCGATGGTCCGGCGCGGCATCGTGAGTATGACTACCTTGATGGCATCGACGGTCTGGAATGCGCCCTTGCCAACGTCTTCGAGCTCCTCGCTCAAAGCAAGAAAACTGAACAGCCCGACGAGCAGCAGCAGGACCGGTAGGATGCCCTTGGCAAAGCTGGTAGCGACATAGCGGTCAAGCAGTTGCATGTTGCCTTTTACGCCGCAGTCGCGATTTCCAACGCCCCCATGGCATGTATGCGAGCACCACGGCCAATCCAAGGGTCGAGGGCGCCCACCAGATGCTGGCACCGCTGCCTTGCTCGACCCAGGTGCGCGCGACATTGACCATATTGAAATACAGGGCGTAGACCAGCAGCGCAATAAGCAGACCGGCGTAGCGGCCCTGTCGCGGCTGACTCCGGCTCAGCGGTACCGCCAGGATCGTTAACAGCAACACTGAGATCGGTGTGGAGATGCGCCACTCGAACTCCGCCCGGTCGTCCGGATCACTCGAGCGGAGCAGCGTCAGGGTATCGGCGGTCTTGGTCTTGTAGCCAACCGGCTTCGGTGCTTTTACCGGAAGGCGGACGGTAAATTTGCCAAAACTGCCAAACAGGTCAGGACCCTCGACGGTCGCTTTGTAAATGTTCGCATCAAGCAGCACCAGCCGGTGGAAATCCGGCCCAGCGCGCAGCGCAAGACGTCCGCCCCTGGCTGAGATGACCTCGACGTCAGCGCCGTCGCGACTGCGGATAAAGACGCCCTCGAGATGATCCAGGTCGCCGGCCATGCGCTCGATAAACACGGTCCGGTTGGCGTCCTCATAGGAGTAGAAACGGCCGGGACGGACCCGATCGATTTCGGATGCAGCCTCCGCAGCTGCTTTCATCTCATAAGATTTGGCGTAGGCCCAGGGTCGTACCACGGTGGACATCAGGCCGACGAGCATGGCGACAAAAAGCGCGAGCCGGAAGATCGGCCGCAGCATGCGCAATTCGCTAAGTCCGGCGGCACGCAGCGCCGCCATCTCGGAATCCGAATACAGCCTGCCCATGGCCAGCACCACCGCCACGAACAGCGCGCTGGGGAGCAGCACCTCCATCGCCACCACGGACTTGAGGAAAGTCAGTCGGGCGACGTCCTCGCCGCCGAGCAGCCCGCTGCTGGCATCGGTAAGAAACACGGTCAGACTGTAGGTCAGGAACACGACCAGCAGGATGGCGGTCACACCGAGAAACGGAGCACTGATTTCGCGCAGCAGGTAACGGTCGATGATCAAGCTGATTCGCTCCAGAGGACCCATGGCGCAGGATGGGCCCGGCCGCCGCCGGGCCGCGCTACTCCCGACCCCGGATCGCTGTCCGACCCGGGTCGATAGCTTGCTATAATCGAACGCATCTGCTGGCAAATCAAATTCTTGCGTGCCGGAGGTGTCGGATGAACAGGCTGTTTGTGATTTTGCTCACCGGCATTTTGCTGGCGCCGCCCCTCGCGCTCGCGGAAGACAAATTGGAATTCGGCACCGATGAGCCGATCCTGGTCAAGGCCGACGAGGCCTGGGAGGAGCCCAGCGAGGATGTGACTCACTTCCGCGGCAATTTCGAGATGAGCGGCGCGACGTGGGCGGTGTTTGCAGACGAAGCATCGGTATTTGGCAAGCTGGACGACCCCGAGCGCATCATCATCACCGGTTCGCCGGCTCGCGCCTGGATCAACAAGGCGGAGGAAGAGGGCAAGGTCGAGGGCGAGGGTCAGCGGATCGAGTATCTGCGCAGCTCCGAGTCTCTGAGCCTGTCTGGTGAGGCGGTCATCACCGACGGCGAGAGTACCGTCCGCAGCGGCCTGATCGAATACGATCTGGTGGCCAAACGTTTCAAGGCGAGTGGAGATCAGGGCGTCACCATCGTCGTCGATCGCGACAAGTAGCGGGTGCCGACTAGGGCCAGTTTGACCGTAATAGTTCAATCATTGCGGCGTTGGTCGCGGCGTCGGTTCTGGTGGCGTAACTGATGTCCGGTGGGCCGGGCCAGCCCGGGTCCGCGAAGTTCATGCCGAACATCTGCCGGGTCTCCGGATACCGCGGCAGCACATGGAAGTGGACGTCCGGGTCGACCATCATCAACATCAGGTAGTTCAGCTTGGCATAACCGAGCGAGCGCGATAGAGCGGTCTCGAGATCGGCGGTCACCTGGCGCAGCTCGGCGAATGCCGTTGCCGACAATGCTCCAAAGCTGACAGCCGGCTCCTTGCAGATCACCACGAGCGCCCCCAGAGTCGCCTGTTTTGGCCGCAGCTGTACTGACCAGAGCGAATATTCCCGGATCAGCGTGTCCGGATAGCCAAACTTCTCCATCGTTTCGTTCATGCCACTTAACCGTTCAAGGCCATCCCGGAATGAGGCTCGCGGCCCCGCAGCCAGTGTTCGATCTCGAGTTCGGCCCGCGACAGATCGGCTCGATTATCGACCTCGCACCAGCGCAGGCCCTGGACCGGACAGATAGCGACCGACCATTCCTGGGCCAGCGCGTCGATTGCGGACAGATACCAGCGATTCAGGCCCTCGCCGTAGCGCATCAGATAGTCGAGCTTGTCAGCGAAGCGGCTGATGCCCTCCTGGCGGAATACCATCATGCCGATGGACTCGCCATTGACCATGTTCAGTTCCAGCTGTTTGCCGACGCGAAGGAGTCTGCGGTCCTGACTGATGATCTTCATGTCGTCAGCGTCGTAGTCCAGTTTGACGTCCGTGGCCAGCGTGATTGCCATCTCGGCCGATGAGTCCAGCAGGCGTCGCATCACCGACGCCTCGAACAAGGTATCGCCATTGAGGATCATGAACGGCCCGTCCATCTCGCCGCGAGCGATCCAGCAGGTGCCGAGATTGTCACTGTGTGCGTAGAAAGGGTTATACAGTGCCCGCGCCGGGACCCCGTGATCACGGTCGAGAATCTCGTCCACCTGGTCGGCGCCGAAGCCTGTCACCACGACGACTTCGTCGACCGCGCACTTGGCGATCTCGTGCAGCTGCCATTCGAGGATCGAGCGGCCGAGCACCGGCAACGCGCATTTTGGCGTGGTCTCGGTCAGAGGCAGCAGGCGGCGACCCTGGCCGGCGCTGAGGATGATGGCTTTCATAATCTGAGTCTCTTTGCCCGTCAGGTGCGGTGCAAGGTCCGGATTCATGTTCCGGCGCGGATCACCCCTGGCACTGCAGCGACAAGGACCTGAGTCGATGAACGGAATCGTGTCCCCTGGCTCGCCGCAGTCATCGGGCACAACTGATTATTTTACCATCAATTTCATCTGGACACTGCGGCGCGGATTCGACGCTGGCGGCAGACCGGATCAAGATGACGGATACCCGTCCGCCGCGGACCGGCCGAGTATCTCCTCGGCCAGCCGCCAGTCTTCCACGCTGTCCACATCCACGGCAGCCCTGGGGTCATTGAGGGCGACATAACCGACCCGGCATCCTGCTTTTACAGACAGGACGCGGAACGCCTCCGCCACCGGGCAGCGACCGGCGATATAGCGCAGCAGCGTCCAGAGTCCGAGACGGCTGGCTACTCGCCATGGGCGTTTACGGTCGCTCTCCACCCTGCGCCAGAATCTGACTGCCCCGAGGCCCTCGCGAGCGCGAAAAGCGAACAGGTTGCTGCCGCAAAATTTGCCGTCGCTGAATCTGAGCACTGTGCGCCTTGAATCCGGAAAGGCGCTGCGGACGGTATCGTAGGGCACCAGTCCGATAAGCACGTCTTCATCTCGATCCGCCACACCGGAGAAAAAGGCATCCAGTATGGCTGCAGAGAGCAGGGCGTGATCACCCGCGGTGACCAGGGCCGGGTATTGGTCGATACTCTCCAGCGCGGCAAGCGTACTGGCCGCCGGGCCGGGGCCTGGTGCCAGCCAGCGC
>JBATKC010000098.1:0-3294 GCA_049669065.1 Gammaproteobacteria bacterium | reverse complement strand
CCACAACCGCGCCTGTGCCCGCCATCGCAGCAAATCGGCCTCGTCCACGCGATCGCCGATGGCCTCGGCGCGCGCGGTGGCCGCGTCGAAGTGACCTTCGGCCAGATCCCATTGTTCGCCAGCTGCGGCCGCGATCGGCGCATGTTTCTCGGCCATGCCGAAGCTCCACACGATGTGCGTGCCTGCCTGGACCAACTGCACGGCGCAGTCATAAAGCGCGGCCGCTTCCAGCCTGCATCAGCACCCAGGCGCCGACGACGTAAGCCAGCACCACGCGCACGACCTTGCGCCTGCGCAGCTCTTTCCAGGAGAAAACCATTGCCGCGCAATGTAACGCGAAACGCCCGCGCTACAAACACTGGGAACCCGGTTCTCGCCAAAAAGGCGCCAAAAAGGTGTCAGGTTTTTTTCGCGACACGGATAGATCCAGCGCCTCGTCCGCCAAATCAACCGCCGCGGCGGCGCAGGGTCGTGGCCTCATCACCCACGCGCTGAAGATCAGTCGATGTAATAAAAGACGACGTAAGCTGTCAGCAGCACCGCGATCCAGATGGCGGTCGTGCCGATCGGCCAGGCCTGGGCGAACACGCCGCGCGGCGATCCGCCGAAGTAGAACTTTGCACGTGCGCTCATCCGTTCCAGCATCGGCTTGCGCACGCTCGACAGCCACGAACCCGTTCGGCCCAGCAACGATTCGATCGCGATCCATGAGCGCTGCAGACCGATACGCCAGATCCAGTCGGTGTCCAGCGTCAGAGTGTTGGTGCGTTTCATCATCGGCAGGAGCAGGAAGAAGGCCAGTCCGCTGAACAGCAGCAATTGCAGGTAGAACACGACCTTGCCGGGCGCGTAAGCCTGGTAGTCGACCGGATAGGGCAGGAAGCGGTACAGCAGTTCCGGCGCGACGCCGAACAGGATGCACAACACCGAAAAGAACACCATCGCCACGGCCATGTTCCAGGGGGCGTCTTTTGGCCGCAGCCCCGAGTCACGCTGGAAGAACACGAACCACGGGAACTTGATGCCGGCGTGCAGGAAGACACCGGCG
This sequence comes from Gammaproteobacteria bacterium, assembly GCA_049669065.1. Lineage (GTDB taxonomy): Bacteria > Pseudomonadota > Gammaproteobacteria > Steroidobacterales > XN24 > CAMYOC01. The sequence goes on along the minus strand of JBATKC010000098.1, from coordinate 2,246 downwards.
GACGCCGCCGCGAGCAGGAAGTAGACCGCGACCAGACCCTCGTCCGCGGCGGCCTGCGAGATCAGCGTCTTGGTCGTAAAGCCGGAGGTCAGCGGGAATCCGGAGATCGCCAGCGCGCCGACGATGCCGCAGACGGCCGTCAGCGGCATGGTGCGGAACAGTCCGCCCACCTCCGTGCACTTGTTGAACCCGGTCCGGTAGACGACCACGCCGGCGCTCATGAACAGCAGTGCTTTGTAGATTATGTGCGCGAAGGCATGCGCCGCGGCGCCGTTGATGGCCATCTGGGTGCCGATGCCGACGGCGCAGACCATAAAACCCACCTGGTTGACGATGGAAAATGCCAGGATGCGGCGGATGTCGTTTTCCAGCAGCGCGTAGATGATCCCGTACATGACCATGTACAGCCCGACCGCGATCAGTACCGGTTCACCGGGGAACAGCAGGATCAGCGCCAGCACCGCCGTCTTGGTGGTAAAGGCCGACAGGAACACCGATCCGGTCGGGCTGGAGCGCGGATAGGCATCGGACAGCCAGGCGGAGATCGGCGGCGCCGCAGCATTGATCAGGATACCGATCAGGATCATCCAGGTATCGAAGTTGCCCGCCAGCATCGGCTGCACTTCCAGCGACCCCGTGTGTATGTAGACGCCCTCGATACCCACTTTCAGGATCACGCCGCCCAGCAGATGCATGATGGCGTAGCGGATGCCGGCCGCCCGCGCACCGGGTGTGCCGCCGCACCAGACGACCACGGTGGAGAACAGCGCCATCAGCTCCCAGAACAGGAACAGGCTGATCAGATCGCCTGCGAAACTCACCCCGATCGCGCCGGCGGCATAAGCGAAGGCGGCCGCCAGCTCGTACCATTTCGCCTGCCGGTAGGCGAACAGCCCGCCCGCGAAAGCCATGACCGCGAAGATGGTGGCGAACAGGCGGCGGACCGGGCTGCCCTCCACCGGCTCGATCGGATACTCGAGGAATGTGACGGTCGTCACCACACCGTCCGGCACCTGCCAGACGGCGGCGAGCGTCAGCAAGGGCGTGGCGAGCACCACGGCCGTCCGCCAGCCGCCGCGCGCCGGACCGATCAGCAGCGCACCAAGCAGCATGATCAACGCGGGTGGCAGGAACTCAGTCATCCTCGTCCGCCCGGTAATGGTCCTCGCCGCGCTTCAGAAAGCCGCCGAGGAATTTCGCGAAGAGCACCATCGCGACGCAAGCCAGAAAACCGTAGACGGCGCCGTAGGCAAACCAGCCGTCCACGCCGAAATACCCTTTGACCTTGATCAACAGCTGGGCGGCCACCGACAACGCAAGCACCGCCGAGAACAGCCACCAGAGCAGCCGGATGGTCGAGGATCTGGCCAGCCAGGCGTCATCCTTGCCAGGGGGCGAAGCCGGGGGTGCCGGCTGCCGCGGTGTGTCAGTGTCCATGCTCATGGTCCTTGCAGGCCGGAGGCGGGGCCCCTGACGAGCTGCGATTCGAGCTCGATCAACGGCCCGTTGAAGAGGAAGAAAGCCAGGGTCAGGACGGCCGTCACGGTCAGAGCCAGCACCGCCGCCACGGGCGCCTCGCCGTGTTCCTGGCCGGCCGGCGTGCGGTCGCGTCCGAACCAGGCCATATAGATGATCGGCAGAAAATACGCCGCGTTGAGGCCGGTACTGACGATGATTGTCGCCAGGGCGGCGTAGTTATCGGCCTGGAAGGCGCCGGCGAGAATGTACCACTTGGAGACAAAGCCCCCGGTCGGTGGTACGCCGATCATGCTGAGCGCCCCGATGGTGAACGCCGTCATGGTCCAGGGCATGCGCCGCCCGATGCCATGCAGCTGGCCGAGCTCGGTCTTTTTCGAAGCCGTGTAGATCGCGCCGGCGGCGAAGAACAGCGTGATCTTGCCGAACGCATGCGCCACCATATGGATGGTGGCGCCGACCTCCGCCAGCGGCTTGAGGATGGCGGACGCCAGGATGATATAGGAGAGCTGTCCGATGGTGGAGTACGCCAGCAGACGCTTGAGGTTCTGCTGTCGCAGCGCGACCACGCTGGCCGCGATGATGGTGAACGCCGCCGCGTAGAGCAACCAGCCGCTGCTCGGCTGCGCAAACAGAAAATCGATGCCGAACACGTAGACGATGACCTTGGTGATCACGAACACGCCGGCCTTGACCACCGCCACCGCGTGCAGCAGCGCGCTGACCGGCGTCGGCGCGACCATCGCCGCCGGCAGCCACCGGTGCATGGG
>JBATKC010000097.1:0-42405 GCA_049669065.1 Gammaproteobacteria bacterium | reverse complement strand
GTGTCCGCCTGTCCGAAGCGCTGCTGGCCAGGGGAGACATCCAGCAGGCACTCGATGAGATCGAGCGCGGGCAGCGCATCGACCCAAGTCATCCATCCCTTCTGGCAGCCCGGGCCCTGGCGCTGACCGGTCTCGGGCGGTCCGGCGAGGCCGCCACGCTGCTGGACCCCTCACGGTTGCTGATGAGCGTGGATCTTGCGCCGCCGCCGGGCTATGACTCGATCGGATCTTTTAACGCAGCATTGACCACGCATCTGCTCAAACATCCGACGCTGGCCTATGAGCCCGTCGGCCACGCCACCCGCAGGGGGCGTCACACCGGCAACCTGTTGGGTGACAACAAGGGGCCCATGGCGCACCTTGAGCAAGCCGCGCAGGCAGCCGCCAACGACTATCTGAAGCGACTCGCGCCTGACCCCGAACGCTCGTTTCCGGGCGCGGTGCCCGGGCGGCATCAGCTGACAATGTGGGCGGTGGTGATGGATACCGCCGGCCACCAGCTGCCGCATATCCATCCCGCAGCATGGCTGAGCGGCGTCTATTATGTCGAGCTGCCGCCGACATTGGGCGACGGGCAACAAAGCCATGATGGATGGATCGAATTCGGCTTGCCGCCGGAGGAATTCCACAAGGCGGCTGTGCCGGAAGTCCACGCATTCAAGCCGGTGGCGGGCCGGATGTATCTGTTTCCGTCCTATTTTTATCACCGCACCCTGCCTTTTGCGGGGCCCGCCCGCCGTATCAGTCTCGCATTCGATTTTCTGCGGCGCCCACCCGGTGTCTGAGTCCCGAGTCTGGATCAGCGATCAAAAAAGACGCGCCTACCGATCGATAAAAACAAGGCCGCTGCCGCTACCGTGAAGCCACAGGTTCAGATCCTCCAATTTCTTGACGGAGCCGCAAAGGCGACCGGCGCGACCGTTGTCATCGATGTGTTCCGGGCATTCTCTCTTGTGCCATGGGCCTTGATGCGCGGCGCGCTCCGCGTGGTGCCGGTACGCACCGAGCAGGAGGCTCTGCGCTGGCGCGAACGGGACTCGCGGGTCGTGCTTGCCGGCGAGCGAGACGGGAAGCGGCTGCCCGATTTTGAATACGGCAACTCGCCATCAGCCTTGCGCGATGCAGACCTGTCCGGACGCGTGCTGGTTCACCGTACAAGCGCCGGCACCCAGGGTCTGCTGGCGGCCGTCGATGCGGGCGCTTCACCAGTGCTCGCTGGCAGCTTCCTCACCGCCGCTGCCATCGTCCGCCATCTGCAGAGGCTGGGCGCCGACCATATCAGCCTGGTGGCGCTGGGCTGGAACGCCAGTGAGCCGGCGCTGGAGGACCTGCTTTGCGCCGACTACCTGCGCGCAACGCTGTTCGGCAAAGCCCCTGACTTCTCGGTGCTGCGCGAACGTATCCGCAACGATCCGAGCGGTCAGCGATTTTTCGACCCGGAGCTGCCCTGGTTTCCGGCGGCGGACTTCGATGCCTGCATGGATCTGGATCGCTTTGACATGGCCGTGGTCGCAGCAGAGGACGAGACCTTCGGCATGCGTCTCGAGGCCGTGTCGCCGAATCGTTAGGATGGCTCACGCTCCACGCCGCATCTCTTCTACCGCCCTGTCTATTTCGTCCTGGCCCTCGCGCAGCATCTTCGCGATAAGCTGACGCTCCGCCAATGGCATACCGTCGTCGTCCTGCAGTTCGAGGGACACTTCCGAGAATTTCCGCGCGAGTCCGAAGATGGTCTCGGCCGCGTCTACCAGGCGATGATGGATAGTGGAGGCATAGCCGGTGTCGTTCATCAGCGATGACGCCATCTGAGCGGTGATCAATTCATCGCGGATCAGGCGATCGAGCGTGCCGTTAGCGACTGCATCGTCCGCCGCGACTGCCTGGTTCAGCCGCTTGAGCCGCGCCTTTACCTCGGTCATATCCTCGATCTCGCGCAGCTCGAAGATCGATCGGATCAGATTGCCCAGATGTACCCGCATGCGGTCATATTGATCACGCATATAGGCGTTGTCCGAGGCGATATAGAAGGCCATATTCTTGCGCAGCAGCTTGAGTGTCTTGATGGCCTCGACCAGCGTACGGGCCGCGTTTCGCAACTCGTGCATCGTTTCCGCATCCGCGCCGGACATGCGTGGTTGCGCCTTGCCTGAGAACTCTAGGATGGCGCTGTAGATGGCCTTGATACGCGTCCGATAAAGGTGTTTGAGCCGGATGTGCTCGATGGTTTTGGATCGTGCGACCAGTGCTTCGACCGGCTCTTCCCCGAGCAGGTTGCTTCGATGCAGTCCGATCGCATAGGCGATGATCTCGATCGCGTTCATCCCCAGGTGCTGACACTCGCGGGTCAGCGCCACCAGCGCCGCATCGGGGTAGTCGACCAGCGCGTCAACCAGGAAACGTGGCTGCTCGATACCGTCGACCACGATCTGCTCGGGCAGCATCCGCTGTAAAAAAACGACCATCCGGTCAATCAGCGGGAGCATGATCACGACACCCACGACGTTGAATATCGTGTGGAAGACCGCGAGCTTCAGCGTGTAATCGTCGCTGGCGATGCCGAGCCATACCGATACCTCGTCGACCAGGGTCGCCAGCGGCCCGATAAAAGCGATGGCGATCAGCCCTGTTGTGAAGTTGAATATCAGATGCGCACCCGCCAGCCGCTTGCCCGCCACATTGGCTCCCATGGCGCCGAGTATCGCCGTAATCGTAGTGCCAACGTTGGCACCGATGGCCAGCGCCAGCGCGTTGAAGTACGACACCTGATCCGCGGCCAGGGCCGCGATGGTCAGCATCAGCACCGCGTGGCTGGATTGCATGATCACGGTGGCGACGATGCCGACTGCGGCAAAGGCGAACACGCCGAGATAGCCGTCGAGCGCGAACCGGGCCAGATCCATGCCCTGGCTGACTGCCTCAAAGCCGTCCTTGATAAACTGGATGCCGATAAACAGGAAGGCGATACCGAGCAGCACGTTGCCAACGCCCTTCTGCTTGCCGTCCTTCTGATAGATGAACAAGATGCCGAACACCGCCATCGGCAGGGCGTAGGTGGCCAGATCGATTTTGACGCCGTAGGACGCCATCAGCCAGGCACCGGTGGTGGTGCCGATGTTGGAGCCGAAAATAATGCCGATGCCAGCCGCCAGGCCAATCAGCCCGGCGGAAAGGAAGGTGATCGTGATCAGCGACACCAGCGAGCTCGACTGCATCAGCGCGGTGGTCACCAGACCGAAGCCCATACTGCGCAGCCGGGTCCCGGTGCTGGCCTCCAGTACGCGCTCAAGGATGCCGCCGGTAAAGGCCTGGAAGCCCTTTTCCAGCAGCAGCATGCCGAACATAAACAACGCGACGCCCGCGGCAAGGCGGAGAAAATCGTCGTTCATCCAGAAGCCCCAACCGAGGATGACGATGATCGTGGGTAGCGTCAGTTTTCTAAGAAAACCCATAGTCTGTATTGTCGGGCTGACTGGCAGATTTGTTCACCCGGATGACGCAGAGTCTCGCGAGCCGGGCCTGCGGAAGTTATAGTGGTGAAGGGAGAAGAATAGGTCATTGGAACAATGAGTAGCAAGAAAAAGCAGCTGGACGCGCCCGGCGCCGGCGTGGTCGGAGAATGCCCCAAGTTCGATGTGCCGGAGGAGCGAAAAAGCTGGTACACCAAGAAAGGCAAGCTGAGGGGCGCCATCTATAACAAGCATCTGAGCATGCTCCAGGAAGAACTGGTCAAGCTGCAGGAATGGGTCAAGTACGAAAAGCTCAAGGTCGTGGTCCTGTTCGAGGGCCGCGATGCCGCTGGCAAGGGGGGCGCCATCAAGCGCATCATGGAATGCGTCAACCCGCGGGTGGTGAGGATCGCGGCATTGCCGACGCCCACCGAGCGCGAAAAGACCCAGTGGTACTTCCAGCGCTATGTGGCCCAGCTGCCGGCAGGCGGCGAAATGGTGCTGTTCGATCGGAGCTGGTACAACCGGGCCGGGGTCGAGCGGGTGATGGGATTCTGTACCCGCGAGGAATATCTCGAGTTCGCCCGCGAGGTGCCGGAGTTCGAGCGTATGTTGATCCGCTCCGACATCATCCTGCTCAAATACTGGTTCTCGGTCAGCGACGAGGAGCAGGAACGCCGTTTCCAGTCGCGCATCCATGACCCGATGAAACGCTGGAAGCTGAGTCCGATGGATCTGGAATCGCGGCGGCTGTATCGGGAGTACTCCCGGGCCAAGGACGACATGCTCAAGTTCTCCGACACACCACAGTCACCGTGGTGGGTGGTGCCGGCCGACGACAAGAAGCGAGCGCGGCTCAACTGTATCCATCACATCCTGAGCAAGATCCCCTATCAGGACGTGATGCCAGACCCGCTGACATTGCCGCGCCGGGATACCAGCAAGATCTATGTCCGCTCGCCGATCGAAGAGCAGAACTTCCTGCCGATGATTTACTGATTGATCCCTGAGTTTTCCCAGAGAGGAGATCGACGATGGCGAATGAGGGCTACCACGAGCCGGTAGAAGAACTGAGCAAGGCGACCCGCGACATGCACCGGGCCATTATCTCGCTGATGGAAGAGCTCGAGGCGGTGGACTGGTATAACCAGCGCGTGGATGCCTGTCACGATGAGGAGCTCAAATCCATCCTCGCCCACAACCGGGACGAAGAGAAAGAGCATGCGGCGATGGTGCTCGAATGGATCCGCCGCCGCGATCCGACTTTTGATGCTGAACTAAAGGAGACCCTGTTCTCCGAGGGCCCGATCGGGCACCACCACGAATAGCTTGATCACCTCTGCGGAGAATGCCCGGCTGCTGCGACTTGCCACGGTCTGGTCCGTGGCCACCGCCGGTGTGCTGATCGCGGTCAAGCTGGTGGTCTGGCTCAACACGGGGTCGGTTGCGTTGCTGGCCTCGTTGCTGGATTCGCTGATGGACGCGGCCGCGTCGATCGTCAATCTGCTGGCGGTCCGCTACGCGCTGCAGCCGGCCGATGAGGAGCATCGCTTTGGCCACGGCAAAGCCGAATCCCTCGCCGGTCTCGCGCAGTCGGCGTTTATCGCCGGCACCGCTGTGCTGCTTTTGTTCGAGGCGGTCGACCGGCTGCTTCACCCGCAGCCGGTGGAAGGCGTGGCCCAGGGTATCGGCGTGATGATCTTCGCGACGCTGGCGACCTTGTTATTGATCGGAGTCCAGCGCTATGTGATCCGCCGCACAAACTCGCTCGCGATCCGTGCCGATTCCTTGCACTACGTGATGGATCTGTTTACCAACATGGCGGTGATCCTTGCGCTGGGTCTGGCCGCATGGGGCGTGCGCTGGGCGGACCCGGTGTTCGGACTTGGTCTTGGCGTGATGATCCTGTACGGCGCCTACGGCATCGGCCGCGAGGCGGTAGACCATCTGATGGATCGTGAACTGTCCGAAGACGTCCAGCAGGAGATCGCGCGCATCGCGCTGGATCATGAACACGTACGTGCGGTGCACGAGTTGCGGACGCGTCAGGCGGGCCAGACCCGCTTTATCCAGATGCACCTGGAACTGGATGGACGCATGACCCTGGCCCGGGCCCATCGGATCGGCGACGAGGTGGCAGACCGTATTCGCGCGGGCTTCCCGGGCGCCGATGTGCTGATCCATCAGGACCCCGGGGACGACTCCTTGCCGGAGACGCCAGGTGAACGGATCACCGACCCGGCCGGGTTAGAATAACCGCCCCGGCTCGAGCCGAACCCGGACAGCGATGAACCAGACCAGCGAAAAAACCGTTACCCAGCGGCCAGAGAATCCGTGGATCAGCCTGCTGATCAATATCGCGATCCCGGCGCTGGTGCTGATGAAATTGAGCGGCGAGGCATATCTCGGGCCGGTCTACGGGCTATTGGTGGCGCTGGCCTTCCCGCTGGTCTACGGCATCCAGGATGCGGTGCGTTGCCGGCGCTTCAATTTTATCTCGGCGCTGGGTGTCGTCAGCACATTGCTCACCGGCGGCATCGGTCTGTTCGAGCTGGATCCGAAGTGGCTTGCGGTCAAGGAGGCCGCGGTGCCAGCAGTGATCGGGCTGGCGGTGATCGTCTCTACACGCACCCGATTTCCTATCGTGCGCTCACTGCTTTATAACGAGAAGATCATCAACGTTCCCGCGGTGGACGCAGCGCTGGATGCGTATGATAACCACGCGCGCTTTGAGCGCAGCCTGGTCACGGCCTCGTGGCTGCTGGCAGGTTCATTTTTCCTGTCATCGACGCTGAATTTTATCCTCGCACGGATGATCGTACGCAGCCCGGCAGGTTCGACCGCGTTCAACGAAGAGCTGGGGCGGATGACCGCGCTGAGTTATCCGGTGATCGTGTTACCGTCCATGGCCATCATGATCGTCGCGCTCTGGTACCTGTTGCGCCAGATCCGCGCATTGACTCATATGGAGCTGGAGCAGATCTTTCACCCGCAGCCCGACTGAGGCTGTGGCACACGAGGAGGTGCGCCCATGCAGGGCATTTTGATCCGATTTTTGATCACCGCCGGCGCCATGTGGCTGGCCTCCGCGATCGTCCCCGGAATGATGTTTCAGAGCACCGGTTCCTTGCTCTGGGCGGCGTTCTGGCTGGGGATCGTCAACGCGCTGTTGCGGCCTATTGCCGTGATCCTGACGCTGCCGTTGAGCATCGTCACGCTTGGGCTTTTTTTGCTGGTCGTCAATGCGGCCATGCTCGGCCTGGTGGCGTCTCTGCTCGACGGTTTCCAGCTGTCCGGTTTTTGGGCGGCGTTGTTCGGAGCCTTGTTGGTCAGTATCTTCAGCGGCCTCGCCTCCAACTTCATCGGCCCGAAGGGCCAATATGAGGTGATGGTGATCCGGCGGGACTGACGCGTGGATCTCAATCAGGTGACGGTCCCGGCGACGGACGTGGCCGCATCGGTCGCGTTTTATCGTGCGCTGGGCCTCAAGCTGATCGTCGATTCGGTGCCCCGTTACGCACGTTTCGAGTGTCCCGATGGCGACAGCACGTTCTCGGTCCACCGGGTCGGGCAGGCGCCGGATACGACCGGGCTGACCGTCTATTTTGAGTGCCGTGACCTGGACGAGACCGTGACCCGGCTGCAGGCAGCGGGCCTGGTATTCGACGGTGGACCCGAGGACCAGCGCTGGTTGTGGCGCGAGGCACGGCTCAAGGATCCTTCCGGCAACGAAATCTGTCTGTACGCGGCCGGCGAGAACCGGCGTTCTCCGCCGTGGCGGATTGACACCGATTGATCGACAGTCGGAGGAACACAGGATTTCGCATCGGGGCCAACGGTGAAGCCTGCTCCGCGGCTGCGGATCGGCTGGAAGACAGGGGAACCTCGAGTGGACGAGGACCCTCCTGCTGCAATATGTTCCGTCATCCAGGCTCAGGGAGATCAATGGTGAGACAGCTTGTCTGCGTGTTAACGGCCGTATGCTTGTCGATCGCGACCGGTGCGGCCATGGCCGCCACGGTCATGCCAGGCATGGCCGCGCCACCGTTTGAGCTGCAAACGGGTGAGGGCGAGGCGTTCTCTTTCCCGAAGGACGCGACGGGCCAGGCCAGTATCCTGCTTTTCTGGGCCACCTGGTGCCCTTACTGCAAGGCCGTTATGCCCTATCTGGACCAGGTCGTGGCGGATTATGCTAAATACGGCGTCCGGGTTTACGCTATCGACTTCAAGGACGATGGCGATCCGGTGGAGATGATGGCCGAATTGGGCTACGACTTCACCGTGTTGCCGCTGGGCGACCTGGTGGCCGACGACTACGGTGTTTTTAGCGCGCCCGGCATCATAGTCGTGGATCAACTTGGCACAGTGGTCTACCGTCGCGGTCCGACCCGTGCGCCGCCGGGGAAGGCGATCGCGGAAGTCTGGGACGAAGAGGTCCGCGAGGCGCTGGACCAGGCGCTGGGCAAGGAGCGCGAGGGCGGCTGACGCCCCGCAAGACTGCAGCCAGGTGGAGGGACCGAGCGGAGATTCCCGGTCAGCCGACAGGAACAGGCTGATCGTCTATGGGGCGATCGTATTCCTGTCTTCGGCTATCGTGATGGTGCTGGAGATCGCAGCCGGTCGATTGATCGCACCTTATGTCGGGGTCTCTTTGTACTCGTGGACCTCCATCATCGGCGTGGTGCTGGCCGGCCTGTCGCTGGGTAACTGGGTTGGTGGACGCTGGGCAGACGCCGGCGCCACTGAACGACACGTCGCCATCGGACTCGCTGCGGCGGCGTTGGCAACACTGGGGATCGTGCTGCTCCTCACTGTCGTGGCACCGCTGGTCCAGGGTCGTCCCCTCGACCTGATGTCGGCCAGCGTTCTGCTTGCTCTCGGCCTGTTCTTTCTGCCGGCCGCCTGCCTCGGTTTGATCGCCCCCATGCTGACGACTCTGGCGCTGCGTCTGGATCCGCGCTCGGGGCACATCGTCGGACGCATGCATGCGCTGGCGGCCCTCGGCAGCATCCTCGGCACATTCGCCACCGGTTTTCTTTTAATCCAGTATTTTGGTACCCGGACCGTGATCGTGGGGGCCGGTGTCTCTCTGCTGTTGCTGGCCGTGCCGATGGTGCGCGCTGCGCAGGGCATCCTGGCCACGGCCGCGCTGATCGCCGCGCTGATCTTTACCGTGTCGGTATCGCGTCAGGGGATGAGCGATCCGTGTGTTGAAGAGAGCCAGTATTTCTGCATCCGCGTGGTCGAGACTGGCGGTGAAGGCCGGCCCGCGGGCAGCCGCACGCTGATCCTCGATCACCTGATCCACGGCATCAGCTATGGGCCCGACGGACGTCTGTTGTTCGCGCCTTACTCGCACCTGATGGATGAACTGGTACGAAGGCATCTCGGTGAGCGCGCGAGCGGAGCACGCTATTTCTTTGCCGGCGGCGGGGCTTTCAGCCAGCCGCGCGCCGTGATCACGGCCTTCCCCGATGCACGGGTCGAGGTCGCCGAGCTGGACCCGGCAGTGACCCGGATCGCGGAGCGGCTGCTGTTTCTCGATCCTCACTCGATGACCGTGGAACACACGGACGCTCGCGTCGCCCTGCAGCAGGCGACGCCGGGCTCCTACGACGCGATCGTCGGCGATGTGTTTCATGACGTTGCCGTACCCTATCATCTGACCACGCGCGAGTATGTCGCGCTGGTCAGATCCCGACTCGCGCATGATGGTATCTATGTGCTGAATGTGGTGGATGTGTTTCCGGATCCGAGGCTGGTCAAGAGCATCGTCAAGACGCTGGCGGGGTCATTTGATCGCGTCGATGTGTGGCTGCACCGCATCCCGGCCGAGCGCAGTCGCGCGACCTATGTGATCTCTGCTTCCGACGGCGCCCCGCTCCCTGCGGTGCTGGAATCCCGTCAGGGTCTCGACCGAAGCTGGTTGCGCGTCACCGACCCGGTGCTAAATACCGGGATGCCGATGGATGCCCTGCCGGTTCTCATGGATAATTTTGTGCCGGTGGAGCGTCTGGTCTCCCCGCTGCTGCTGGAGACGGTTGGAAACAGATGACCAAACAGATCCCACTACGTCCGCTGCCCTATCTGCCAGCCCTGGCCCTGTCTGTACTGACCATGTTTGGCCCTTCGGACGTGCCGCAGGCGGCGGAGCCGGGGGTCCAGGTTCAGACCCGGCTCGAGGACCGCAAGCTCAACGGCTGGTGGACAAAGGTGGATGAGCCCCGCGCCACTGTCCTGATGCTGCATGGGACCATGGCCCACGCCAATATGGAGATCATGGCCACCCTGGCCGCGGTGTTCGCCGAGTACCGGATCGAGAGTCTCAGGGTGAGTCTGTCCCTCGGTATCGACGACCGCTATGGCATGCTGGATTGTGGCGTCGTTCACGGCCACCGGCACGGGGATGCAGTGGATGAGCTCGCTGCCTGGTTCCGCTGGCTGGAGGACCGCGACCGTCGGGACAGCGTGTTGCTGGGGCATTCCCGCGGGACCAACCAGGTGGCCCGATACGCCGCGTCGCAAGCGCTGCCGGCACCGAAGGCGCTTGTGCTGGTGGCACCGGGAATCCGTGATAACGATGCCCTGGCAGCCGGCTACGCGGAGCGCGGCGGTCAGGCCCTGGCCTCGCTGCTGGAGCGGGCCGCCGAACTGGTCGATTCCGGTCGGGGAGACGAACTGCTCGGGCCCGTCCCCTATCTGCATTGCGATCACGCACAGGTTACCGCGGCTTCATTCCTCTCCTATTACGCCGACGAGCCGGGATTCGACACCCTGGCCCTTGCTGCGGGCACTGGCTTGCCGGTCCTGATCTTCGCCGGCAGCGAGGATCCGCCGAGCCGGGGCGTGGGCAAGGCGGTGATCGAATATCAAGGCGATTCCCGGCTGGATTTTGTCGAGATCGACGGCGCCGATCATTTCTTCCGCGACCTGTACGCTTACGATTTGGTGGAGGCCGTCGAGGCATGGCTCGGCGGTTTGGGCGCGCCGTGATATTCGGGCGGCGGGTCGGAGGCCGAGTGCTGCGATGGCTGTTGATGGCTTTGGTCATTGCCGGTAACGCGGCCGCAAGCGAGGACAGATCAGTGCCCCTGGCGGCGGATCTGGCTGCCGACGCCCGGTTGGCCGCGGCCACGGGCCGGCCTCTGATGCTGGTATTCACCCGCGAGCAATGCGGCTATTGTGCGTTGCTCAAACGCGCGGTGATCGTGCCGATGATCATCAGCGGCGAATACGAAGACCGGGTCATCATCCGCGAGCTGGTTATCGACACAGGATCGGATCTGCTGGATTTTGGCGGCGACCAGGTCAGCCCGTTCGCCGTCGCCGATCGCTATGAGGCATTCTTTGCACCCGTGGTGCTGATGGTCGGTCCGGAGGGCGAAGAGCTGCACGAGCGACTGATCGGCATCAGCAATGAAGAGTTGTACCTGTTCTACCTCGACCAGGCGATCGAACGTGCAACGGAAACCCTGCGCCTATCCATGTCGGATTAAGCGCCGCTTTTTTTGCTGCGCTGCAACTCTGGCGGCCGGGGTATGACTTTTGATCAGGTCTGTCTTATATTCAGTGAAGTTAATCTAAGCGGGCCCAATCTCCGAAGCTAACCGCGATGCGGCTATTGCAGCGCAGCAGTGGTTGAGCTGTGTTCTGGAGCTCGGCCCGGACATAGAAAGAACAGGCACAAGCCTGTCTGACCGGGAGGAGCGAGGCATGTCGAAAGGGCGCCCTGAGCCCGCGGACATTTTGACTTTGGTGGCGGAGAAGGCAAACAGCCTTCCCCTGCCCGAACGCAGGGCATTCCTGCTGCGTGGCCTGGCGCTCGCGGGAGCCACTGCGGCCGGGCCGGTGCTGGCCGCGGTCGAGTCCAATGACGCCTTACCGCCGAATATTCCCCCATGGACACGGAGCCTCGGCAGAGGCGTTGTGACCGTTCCGTACGGCATGCCCTCGGAATTCGAGGGCAGCGTGATCCGGCGCACGGTGCCCTGGCTGACCGCCAACAACATCAGCTCGATCAGCTTTACGCCCTTGCCTGAATTGCAGGGCATCATCACGCCCAATGGCCTGGTCTTCGAGCGCTACCATGCCGGCGTGCCGGATATCGATCCGGAACAACACCGCCTGATGATCCACGGTATGGTCGAGCGCCCTGTGATGCTGACCATGAACGATTTGATGCGTTTTCCCAGCGTGTCGGTCATCCGCTTTATCGAGTGTCCCGCCAACGGGGGTATGGAGTGGCGCGGTGCGCAGATGGAGGCATTGCAGTTCACCCACGGCATGTTGAGCTGCTGCGAATGGACCGGCGTGCCGCTATCCGTATTGCTGGAGGAAGTGGGCCTGAAAAAAGGCGCGGCCTGGATTCTGGCGGAGGGCGCGGACGGAGCGGCGATGACGCGCAGCATCCCGCTGGAGAAGGCGCTGGACGACACCCTGGTCGTCTACGCCCAAAATGGCGAGGCGTTACGCCCGGAACAGGGTTATCCGGTGCGTCTGCTGAATCCCGGATGGGAGGGCAACACCAGCGTCAAATGGCTGCGGCGGCTGGAAGTCGGCGATCAGCCCTGGTATCAGCGTGAGGAGACCTCGAAGTACACGGACCTGATGCCCGACGGCCGCGCGCGCAAGTTCACATTCACCCAGGAGACGAACTCGGTCATTACGTTCCCGTGCCCCGAGAAGCCGCTGACCCAACGGGGCCGGTACGAGATCGAGGGACTGGCCTGGTCGGGTCGCGGGCGGATCCGGAGCGTAGACGTTTCCCTCGACGGCGGCGTCAACTGGCGGCGCGCCGAATTAAAAGGCCTGGTGCTACCCAAGGCTCTGACGCGTTTCAGCTTTATGTGGGACTGGGACGGCAGCCCGGCGTTGCTGCAGAGCCGCGCCATCGACGAGACGGGTTACGTCCAGCCGACCCTGACCCAGCTTCGGGCGCTGCGCGGTGTCGAGTCTATTTACCACAAGAACTCGATCCATACCTGGCGGCTGGCCGAGACGGGGGAGGTGACCAATGTCCAGATCGACTAGGGTCTGCCGACGGACCCGCGTCTTCGCCCGGGTGCTGGCGCTCGTAAGCCTCGGAGCTACGGCGCTGGCGCTGGCCGCCGATATTCAGAAGGTGCCGGAGGGCCCGAGCATTGGCCCCGATGTGGAGGCGGTAGAAATCAGCCTCGCGTTCCGCCCCAAGCCGGACCCGCGGCGGGTCGGTTACTACGGATTCGGCGAGACCGCGACACCAGAGATGATCGCCGGCTGGGATATCGACATCCGCCCGGATGGTCAGGGTTTGCCGCCGGGTAGTGGTTCCGTGGCCGACGGCGAAGGCTTGTATGAGGAGAAATGCGCCGCCTGTCACGGCGTATTCGGCGAGGGCGAGGGCCGCTGGCCGAAGCTCGCCGGCGGCTTCGATTCCCTGACCGAGTCCCGGCCCGAGAAGACCGTGGGCAGCTACTGGCCGTATGCCAGCACGCTTTGGGACTATGTGCACCGCGCGATGCCGTTCTACGAGCCACAATCCCTGGCCGACGATGAGGTCTATGCTATCGTGGCCTATGTCTTGTATCTGAATGATATTGTCGATGATGAATTCGTACTGACCCAGGCAAATTTCTCCACTATCGAGATGCCGAATCAGGATGGTTTCTTTGTCGATCCCCGGCCCGACGTGCAGAACGTGGCGTGCATGGACGACTGCAAGGATCCCGCCGAGATTTCGATCACCGGCGATTCCACCGAGCTAGGCGTGACCCCGGTCGAGCATTTCAAAGCCGAAGACGATCTCGCTGGCAGCCCCGCGGCGGCGGTCGATCCGAACCTGGGGCAGAACATCTATCAGCAGGCCTGCGCGACGTGTCACAGGGGTGGGCTGGCCGGCGCACCCATCGTCGGCGACGCCGGTCAGTGGCAGACGCGATCGGCCCAGGGCCTGGACGTGCTGGTGGACCATGCCATCAACGGCTATCAGGGCAGCGCGGGCTACATGCCGCCCAAGGGTGGCCAGGTGATGCTTACCGATGACGAGGTAGGGGCCGCGGTACGATACATGGTGGACAATTCGTCAGAATAGTGGCCGGAGCCAACCGGCCCGAAGGGAGGAGTCGA
Organism: Gammaproteobacteria bacterium; assembly: GCA_049669065.1. GTDB lineage: Bacteria > Pseudomonadota > Gammaproteobacteria > Steroidobacterales > XN24 > CAMYOC01. The sequence continues at coordinate 28,855 of JBATKC010000097.1, read as the reverse complement.
TGATGAGCAAGAGATGGATCGCGGCTGTCGTGACCGCCGTGACGTGCGCCCTGGGCGCGCTGTTACTGCCCGCTGCCGGCGCCCTGGCGGAAGAAACGCCGAGTGCTGTCGAGCAGGGCAAGGGGATCGCCTTCGACCGCAAGAAGGGCAACTGCCTGGCCTGTCACATGATAGCCACCGGTGATCTGCCCGGTAACATCGGTCCGCCGCTGGTGGCCATGGCCATGCGTTATCCGGACAAGGCGAAACTGCGGGCCCAGATCTGGGACTCGACAGAGGCCAACCCGATGTCGACCATGCCGCCGTTCGGCAAGCATCTGATCCTCAGCGAAGACGAGATCGATCTCGTCACCGAATTCATCTACGTGCAGTAGGCGCGTAAGACAAACGGAGAGAATCTCATGGGAGTTAGCAGAAGACTGTTCTTGAGGGGTGCCGCTGCCGCGGCGGTCCTGTTGGCTTTGCCGCGCGCGCTGCTGGCGTGGCCTGAAAAAGCATTCAAGGCGGGCAGCCGGGACGACGCCATGAATGCGTTGTTCGGGACCACCGACGCCAGCGAAAGCAGTGCGGTGGCGCTGAACGCGCCCGACATCGCCGAGAACGGCCGCGTAGTACCGGTGTCCGTATCGAGCACCCTGGACGGGGTCGAGTCGATCAGCATCATCGTCGAGAACAATCCCTCGCCGCTGGCTGCGTCGTTCGATATGGGACCGGGTGCTGTGGCTGATGTCTCGACCCGGCTGAAGATGGGTAAGACGTCAAACGTGATCGCGGTGGTCAAGGCCGACGGCAAGCTCTACACGGCGACCAAGGAAGTCAAGGTTACGATCGGCGGCTGCGGCGGCTGAGCACGACAAGAGGAATCAATCATGGCTAGTGGCATCCGAATGAAGGCCAAGCTGAACGGCGATATGGCCGAGGTGAAGACCTTGATGAAACATGAAATGGAGACCGGCACCCGCAAGGACAGCAAGACAGGTGAGACCGTTCCGGCCCATTACATCACCGAGGTCAAGGCCGAACTCAACGGCAAGGTGGTGATGACGGCGAATTTTGGGCCGGCGGTATCAAAGAACCCTTATTTCGCCTTCAATGTCAGCGGCGCCAAGGCTGGCGACACGCTGAAAATGAACTGGGTGGATAACAAGGGCGAGACGGCGTCGGAAGAACTGACGCTTTCGTAGGCGGCCCCACCGGAGGAGCGAGAGATGAAAAAAATGATCACGATCCTGCTGGGCGTGGCGCTGATCGCCGGTCTGGCCTGGGCCAGCCCGGAGGATGATCGGGAGGCGTTCATCCAGTACTACCAGAAGCGGTTCCCGAAGGTGGCCGTGGAAGACTATGTCAACGGCGTCTATGCGATCGACGAAGCTGCTTACGAACAGTGGCTGACAATCGAGGAATTTGCGCCCTACGAACTGGCCCTGGGCGAGGGCAAGGAGCTGTTCGAGACGCCGTTCGCCAATGGCAAGACCTATGCGGATTGTTTCCCCAACGGCGGCATCGGCATCCGGCAGAACTACCCCTACTTCGATGCCGGGAGCGGCCAGGTCAAGACCCTTGAGCTGGAGATCAACGAATGCCGGCAAAAGAACGGCGAAGAGCCCTACGGTTACAAAAAGGGGCCCATCGCTGCGATCTCCGCGTATATGGCATACACGTCCCGCGGTAACAAGCTGAATATCGTGATACCCGACGATCCCCGGGCAATGCAGGCCTATGAAGCGGGCAAGGAGTTCTACTATTCCAAACGCGGCCAGCTCAATTTCTCCTGCGCCGATTGCCATGTCTACAACCCGGGCATGATGGTGCGAGCCGACAAGCTCAGCCCGGCGCTGGGTCATCCGACCCACTTCCCGGTCTATCGCTCCAAGTGGGACGACATGGGCACGCTGCATCGCCGCTTCGATGGCTGCAACAAACAGGTCCGCGCGCAACCGCTGGCGGCCCAGGGTGAGGACTACCGCAATCTGGAGTACTTCCTTACCTACATGAGCAACGGGATGGAAGTTAACGGCCCCGGCGCGCGTAAATGAGCCTTCATCAGGCGAGGAACGGAAGATGACGAAGAAGATATTTATCGCTGGGGCCGCACTCCTGGTCGCGCTGTCGGCGGCGACGGCGCAGGCAGCCGACGAGAACGGCTATACCAAGTCCTGTGCGGCCGCCGAAGAGGCCCGCAAGATGTCAGCCGAGCTGCACTACGAATGGAACACGGTGGCGCCTCTGATCGCGAAGGCCGGTGACGCGGCCAAGGCGGGGGATTTCGCCAAGGCCGTCAAATTGTGCGACCAGGCCCGGTTGCATAGCGAGGCCTCGATAGCCCAGGCGAGACAGCAGGCGGATGCCTGGAGAGCGGCCGTCGTCAAATAGCTGAGCGGCGACCGCCTGGCGGTCGCGAGGGAGACGCATGGAACGTAGGGAATTCCTGCGCCTGCTGGGCATGGGTGTGCTCGCGGGCAGTACGGCTGGTTGTGCTTCGGGCCGTGGACGTCGCAGCAATGCAGCGGCCGGACTGGGCGGCATGTATGACATGACGTCGTTCGGCAACGGCCGGATCCTGCATTTTGCCGACTGCCATGCGCAGTTGATGCCGGTCTATTTTCGCGAACCCAACGTCAACATCGGCGTAGGGGACCGCGAGGGCAAGCTGCCGCACCTGGTTGGGGAGGCTCTGCTCCGGTATGCGGACATCCCTTCGGGCACCCCGGATGGCCATGCATTCACCTACCTCGATTTCGAGTCCGAGGCACGTCGCCTCGGCAAGGTGGGCGGTTTCTCTCATCTGGCTACGCTGGTGAAGAAACTCCGTGCCGAGGCGCCTGGTGGAGAGGCGCTGCTGCTTGATAGCGGCGATACCTGGCAGGGCTCCGGGACCGCGCTGTGGACCCGGGGCCGCGACATGGTGGATGCCTGCAACCTGCTCGGCGTCGACATCATGACCGGCCATTGGGAGTTCACCTATCTGGAGGACGAGATTCGCGCCAATGTCGAGAGTTTCAACGGTGAGTTCGTGGCACAAAATGTCAAGCTCACCGACGACGCGGCGTTTTTCGATGTGCCGGCCTTTGACGAGGAGGGTCACGCGTTTCCCCCGTACACGATGAGACAGATCGGCGGCAACAGGGTCGCCGTGATCGGTCAGGCATTCCCATACACGCCGATCGCCAACCCGTCTCGCTTTATCCCGAACTGGACCTTCGGCATCCGTGCCGATGAGCTCCAGGCTCTGGTCGACCAGATCCGTCAAGGACTCGATCCCGCGGCGGTGGTCCTGCTGTCGCATAACGGCATGGACGTGGACCTGAAATTGGCCTCGGCCACTTCCGGTATCGATTTCATTCTCGGTGGCCACACCCACGACGGCATGCCGGTCCCCAGCCTCGTCAAGAATGCGGCCGGCGGCACGACCGTGGTCACCAACGCCGGCTCCAACGGCAAGTTCCTCGCGGTGCTGGATCTGGACCTGGGACCGGGCCGGGTGCGGGACTTCCGCTATCGGCTGCTGCCGATCTTCTCCGATCTTCTGCCTGCCGATGCGGAGATGGCGGCCTACATCGAAGACATGCGGGCACCGTACCGGGAGCGACTGGATGAACAGCTGGCGATCGCCGAGACGGTCCTGTACCGGCGCGGCAATTTCAGCGGCACCTTCGACCAGGTGATCTGTGACGGATTGATGGCGGTGGAAGACGCCCAGATTGCCCTGTCGCCGGGTTTCCGCTGGGGCACCAGCATCCTGCCCGGTGATCCGATCACCATGGAACGGTTGCTGGACCAGACCTGTATCACCTATCCGGAAACCTATGTCCGGGACATGACCGGCGAGGAGCTCAAGCTGATCCTCGAGGACGTGTGCGATAACCTGTTCAACCCCGATCCCTACTATCAGCAGGGCGGTGACATGGTCCGGCTCGGCGGCATGAACTATGTCTGCGATCCGCTCGCAGACATTGGCAGCCGGATCAGCAATATGACGCTGGATTCCGGCGAACTCATCGAGGCCGGTAAACAATACAAGGTGACCGGCTGGGCCACGGTCGGATCCGAGTCTCCAGGGCGCCCGGTCTGGGAGGTGGTCGCAGAATACCTGCGGTCCGAGAAAACCATCCGCGTGGATCGGCTCAACACGCCGGTGCTGAAGAACGTGGAGAACAATCCCGGCATTTCCGACTATCCTTCCTGAGGGCAACGCCAGGATTTATCCATGCCTCTGATCTCCATGATAGGCACTCTTCTATGTGGCGTCGCGAGCGCCGCAGTATTGTCAGTGGCGTCGATGACCGGAGCGATCGCCGGTGAGGCACCGGTCAGCGAGGAAAAGCCCTTCGCCGAGACCTTTATCATCCTGCAATTGAGCGAACAGGACCCCGACAAACAGGACGCCGTGCTGAACATCGCCAACAACCTGATCAAGCACTACGGCAGCCCGGATCTGGTCGATATCGAGATCATCGCATTCGGTGCCGGCATGACGCTGCTGGTCGCAGGTAACCCGCGCGAGCAACGGATCTCCAGCCTGGTGGAAAGCGGCGTGCGCTTCGTCGGCTGTATGAATACCATCGATACCTGGGAGCGCAACACCGGCAAACGGCCCGAACTCAACGAGCACACCATCCCGGTGCAGACCGGCGCGGCCCACATCGTCGAGCGGGTGCGCCAGGGCTACGTGCTGATCAAACCCTGATCAAAACTCCAGGTCCGCCATAACGGCCTCGATCCCCGCCCGGCCGCATACGTCGTCCTCATCCCCGCCGGGAGCGCCGGAGACGCCTACGCCACCGACGATCGAGCCACCCGCCTCGATCGGCACGCCGCCGCCGAGCATCAGCGCATTGGTAACATGCCTGACTCCAGCCTGGGGCGATCCCGCTCCCGTGTTTTCGGACATGAGCAGGGTGGATTCCCGGAAACTCACCGCGGTCCAGGCCTTGCGGAAGGCGGTATCCGGCGTGTGCGGCCCCGCATAGCGATCGCGGATCATCGCCTGCGGCACGCCCATCCGGTCGACCACGACCACCGCCACCTGAAAACCCTTGCTGCGACAGTCCGCAAGTGCGGCCTGGGCAACCTTGACCGCGGTATCCGGCGTCATCACCGTGATCTCGAAGGTCGCGTCTTCGGCGGCCGCCGATGCCGATATGGCGAGCAGCAGAGCACAGCACAGCACAGTATGAATCTTGCTTTTCATCCTTGGTCCTCCCAAAAAAGTGGGCGCATACGGGCGCGGCCCCGAAGGGGCCTGATCGGCGCTGATTCCCTTGCAAAGGATAGTACAGCCAAGAGACTCCGGACGATCCCTCGGGACCTGGCAGCGGGCTTGCGGTAGTGCGCGCCGCGTTAGAACATCGCCCGATCGCAAGGAGATACCGATGAGAAAAATCGTGTTGCTCGTGGTCATGGGCTTATCGGTCGCGCATCCCGCCACGGGCGCGGACGCATCGTGGCACCGCAAGCTGGCCGCCGCGATGGATAGCTCCATACGCACCGAGGCGGAGAAGGCCAGGGACGCGAATCGCCGCCCGACGGAAACCCTTGAGTTTATGGGCTTGCGGGACGATATGCGGGTGCTTGAGCTGTTCCCTGGCACCGGCTGGTATACCAAGCTGCTGGCTCCGGTGCTGGCGGAACGCGGGGAGCTGTATCTCGCGCTGTCCACAGACCGGATCCAGGACGTGATCGCCCGGACGCCGGAACTGGCCACGGCGCAGGTGCTCGATGTAAATCCGCTGATGAGCTCGACCGGCATCCGAGGCGTCTTCGATCTGGAACCGTTCTCGTTCTGGCAGGAAGACCTGGATCTGGTCCTGACCTTCCGCAATGCTCACAACCTGACCCCGGCGGGTCGGGCCAGTCTCAACGAGGCGGTGTTCGAGGCGCTCCGGCCCGGCGGGCTCTATGGCGTCGTGGATCACTCCCGGCGTCACATGGAGCCTGATGGCCCCGAGAACAGGCGGCGCGTCGACCCGGTACGGATGATCCACGAGGCGCTGGAGGCGGGGTTCGAGTTCGTCGACTGGAGCGATCTGCATTATCGGCCCGACGACGCGCTGCGCTACGAAGTGGGCCGGCGCACGGTCAGGGGTAACACTGACCGATTCACCCTGCTGTTCAAAAAGCCCGCTGGCTGAGGTCGGGATCCGGCGCTCGATCTGGATCCCGTGCCCCGAACCCGCCCGGATGCACCCGGTCCACACCCCGGATGGTCCCCTGGCCTGCGGTGCTGACTTTCCACACAGATTTTCTTACCCGGGGTACGACTAACATCTAGGTGTGAACCGTCCGGATCAGGGCTACGCTTGACCCTGATGGATACCGCGGATGCCGGAGGCCACCGGCTGCATACGGGGAACCTGTTGAGATGGATAGCGACCAGCGATCGAGATTCGAGATCGTGGCGCGGGAAGACTTCTCGGACGCCACGTATCTGCTCGAGATTTATCATCCGATGATGGCGAAGGCGGCCCGGCCGGGCCAGTTCGTGATAGTGATGGCCCACGAGCACAGCGAGCGGATCCCGCTGACTATCGCAGACTATGACCGCGACCAGGGCACCATCACCCTGGTCATCCAGGCGGTGGGCAAATCGACTCGCGAGATGCAGCAGATCTGCACCGTGGGCCGTTGTCTGCACGGCATGGTCGGACCCATGGGTATGCCCAGCGAGCTCGGCCAGGGACACAAGGTGCTCTGTGTCGGTGGCGGTCTCGGCGTCGCGCCGATCTATCCTCAGGCCCGGTCTTTCAAGGAGAATGGCGCCAGCGTGATCGCGGTGCTGGGTTTCCGCACCAGCAGCCTGATCTTCTGGAAAGAAAAATTCGAGGCCTGTTGCGATGAAGTCATCGTCTGTACCGACGATGGATCGGCTGGCGTCGAGGGCCGCGTCACCGAAGGCATCCGGCTGGCGCTGGAGACGCATCCGGATATCGATGAATGTGTGGCGATCGGGCCGCCGGTGATGATGCAGGGTGCCGCGGAGATGACCCGCCCCTACGGGATCAAGACCATGGTATCGCTGAACCCGGTGATGATAGACGGTACCGGCATGTGCGGGGGCTGTCGGGTCAAGGTCGGCGACCAGGTCAAATTCGCCTGTGTCGATGGACCGGACTTCGACGGCCATCAGGTGGATTTCGCTGACCTGATGGCCCGGCTGCGTCGTTTCTCGGACGAGGAAAAAGCCGCCATGGAGCGCTGGTCGGAGCACTGCCGCATGGCACAGCAGCCCGAGGGCGCACGGGCGCCGTCGCCCGAGAGCGGAAAGTAATCGAGCGTGGCAAAGAAACGGACCATCCGCACGATCCCGCAGGCACGCACACCGGTCGCCGAGCAGGAACCCGGTCAGCGGATCACGAACTTCGATGAGGTCTCCCACGGCTATAGCAAAGAGGAGGCCCTGGTCGAGGCGGATCGCTGCCTGATGTGTCCCGAACAGCCCTGTGTCGCGGGTTGTCCGGTGGGTGTCAATATCCCCGCGTTTATCCAAAGGCTCACCGAAAAGGACTTCCGCGGCGCCTACGACGTCATCACCACCACCAACCTGCTACCGGCCGTGTGCGGACGCGTGTGTCCCCAGGAGACCCAATGCGAGGGCGTGTGCACGGTCGGCGATACCCTGGAGCCCGTGGCGATCGGCAGGCTCGAGCGCTTTGTCGGTGACATGGCCATTACCGCCGGCTGGGCCAACGTCCCTTATATCGAATCCGCGGGTTTTCGCATCGGCATCGTCGGCGCCGGTCCGGCCGGCATGGCCTGCGCCGCCGACATGGCCAAAGCGGGTTGCGAAGTCACCGTCTACGAGGCCTTCCATCAATCCGGTGGTGTGTTGCGTTATGGCATCCCGGATTTCCGCTTACCCAATGAGGTGATCGATGCGGAGATGGGCAACCTCGAGAAGCTCGGCGTCCACTTCGAGTGCAACACGCTGGTCGGGCGGCTGTTCACCATCGAGCAGATGATCGACGAGCTCGGTTTCCATGCGGTCTTTATCGGCACCGGTGCCGGCTACCCCAACATGCTCGGTGTGCCCGGCGATTCCCTCAATGGCGTGTTGTCGGCTAACGAACTGCTGACCCGCTGCAACCTGATGCGCGCCAGAGAATTCCCTGCCTACGACACGCCGATGCCTCCGGCCAGGCGTGTCGCGGTCGTCGGTGCCGGCAATACCGCGATGGATGCGATGCGCGTGTGTCTGCGACTAGGCGCCGAAGAGGTCTTCTGTATCTACCGACGCAGCCGCGCGGAAGCGCCGGCGCGGGCCGAGGAAGTCCATCACGCAGAGCAGGAAGGCATCCAGTTCAAGTGGCTCACCAATCCGGTCGCCGTCCTGGACGACGGCGAGGGGGGCGTGCGTGGCCTCCGCTGCGTGCGCATGGAACTCGGCGAGCCGGATGACTCCTGTCGGCGCCGACCGGTGCCGGTCGGTGAAAGCGAGCACGATATCGACGTCGACCTGGTCGTCGTCGCCATCGGCACCAACGCCAATCCGATCATCGGACAAACGTCGAAGCTCTCGCTAAACAAATGGGGCTACATCGAGACCGACGAAGACCTGGCCACGTCGATGCCGGGTGTATTCGCCGGTGGTGACATCGTCACCGGGGCGGCGACGGTGATCGAGGCCATGGGCGCCGGTCGCAAGGCGGCGCGAAAAATGCGGCGCTATCTCGGCATCCGCGATGCGGACGCGCCGTATCTGGCACCGGGCGCCGACACCCTGTTCGGCATCGATCTGAGGGAGCGCAACTTCGTCCGCATACGGACATCTGCCTGAAGCCTATGAACCAGACCAACATATCCCCGGCCGCTAGCCCGCAGCCGATCAGCTCGCGGACACCGCGGCTGGTCAAGTCAGTCAGCGATATCGAGCAACACGTGATCGAGATCATCAGCGATTCCGGCGAAGGCGCTCAACGCTGCGGACAATCGCTGGGCGCCATCGCAGCGCGCATGGGCAATGGCGTCTGGACCGTCGAGATCATCCCGGCTGAGATCCGGCCGCCAGCGAGGAGCGTGGCCGGCGCCAGCGGCAACCGCATCCGCCTGGGCTCGAAGCGGGTGACAAATGGCGGTGATGAGACCGATCTCGTGGTGGCGTTCAACGAGCAGGTGCTGCTCGGCCGGGTCCGCGCCGGGGAACTAAAGCCCGGGTGCACGATCCTGCTCGAGGACAAGTGGCGTGACGAGACCGATCCACGCATCGCTTCTGCCTATGCAGATACCTGTGAGCAACTGGTCTCGGCCGGGTACCTGCTGATCGAGATCCCGATGGAGCGGGAATGCAAACGCGCCGCGCCGGACGCGGCTCGTGGCAAAAACATGTTCGCTCTCGGGATGCTGTGCAATATCTATAGCCTCGATATGGACCTGGCGCGTGAGCAGATCGCGCTGACTTTCCGCAAGAAGTCGCGCGAGGTGATCGATAGCAACATCGTGTTGCTTCAGGCCGGCTGCGACTGGGCAGAACGCAATCTGCCATTCAAATACCGTATCCCGGCCACGCCGGCTACCGAGGCACAGGTCGTCGTCAATGGCAATACGGCGCTCGCGCTCGGTGTTCTGGCTTCGGGCATGGAGATCTGCGCCATGTACCCGATCACGCCGGCTACCTCGGCGTCGCATTATCTGGCCGAAGTGTTCGAGAAGGTCGGCGGCGTGGTTCATCAGGCGGAGGACGAGATCGCCGCCTGCGCATTCGCTATCGGCGCCTCGTACGCCGGCAAATGCACCGTCACCATCACCTCGGGTCCCGGGTATTCGCTCAAGCAGGAAGCTATCGGTCTCGCAGTGATGGCCGAGATTCCGCTGGTCGTGGTGAATGTGCAGCGCGGCGGGCCGAGCACCGGCCAGCCGACCAAGGTCGAGCAAGGGGACCTTCTGACGACGATGTTCGGCAGCCATGGTGATGCGCCAAAAGTCGTGATGGCGGCGAGCACGGTCGAGGACTGTTTCTACTCGGTGATTACTGCGCGCAAGATCGCGGAGACCTTCAACATGGTGGTCGTCGTATTATCCGACGCCAGCCTGGCGACCGGTCAGACGCCCTTCCGGCGGCCCGAATTCAACGAGGCGTGGATGGCCCCGCCGGTGGATCAGAGCCCGGTCGCGGCCGGCACGCGGCCCTATGACTGGGACCCGGACACCGGGCTGGCCCGCCGTATCGTGCCCGGCCAGCCAGGCGGCATGCATACGGTGACCGGGCTGGCGCACGATCGCGACAGCCATGTCGCCTACGATCCGGACATCAACGAGGAAGGTCTGCGTGCCCGCAGCCTCAAACTGGCAGCGCTGCAGAAGACACTCAAGCCGCCGGCGGTGTTCGGTGACGACAGCGGTGAGCTGCTGCTCATCGGTTGGGGCAGCACCCGCGGGGCGGTCGAAGAGGCGGTGGAGCGCATGCGCAGCGAGGGCTACCGGGTAGCCTCGTTGCATCTCAAATTCCTGCAACCGATGGCGCCCGGGATCGATGAGATCATGCGGCGTTTTGACCAGGTCATGACCATCGAAACGAACTGGAGTGACAGCACTCAGGACCGGTTTATCGATGAGCACAACCGGCGCTATTCGGCGCTGGCGATGTTGTTGAGATCCCGCTATCTGGCGGATGTGGACTGCTGGACGCAGGTGCGGGGCGCGCCGATCAAACCGGGCGCGATCTGTCAGGTAATACGGAAACGACTCGATCCACACGATCAGACTGGCGGCAACGCGCCGCACCGAGGATAAGTCTATGGCCACTGCCGCAAGCCACTGTCTGCTGAAGCTATACGAACAGCGTCACGAACTCGAGGACTACCAGAGTGGCGTGCCGCGCTGGTGCACCGGATGCGGCGACAACGCCATCCTGGCGGCTGTCCAGCGCCTGTGTCGTGACGAGCAACTCAGACCGGAGAAGACGGTTTTCGTATCCGGTATCGGTTGCTCCAGCCGGTTCCCCCACTACATGAAGACTTATGGATTCCACGGCATCCACGGGCGCGCCTTACCGCTGGCCGAGGGCGTACGGATGGCGCGCAAGGACCTGCACGTGTTCGTCAATACTGGCGACGGCGATTGCTGCAGCATCGGCGCAGCTCACTGGATCCACGCCATCCGCTACAACATGAACATGACGGTGTTCCTGCACGACAATCAGATCTATGGCCTGACCAAGATGCAGGCGTCGCCGACGTCGCCTAAGGGGCTGAAGAGCAACACCACACCCCACGGCGCGTTCCTCGAGGCGATGCAACCTCTGACCGTGACCCTGGGGGTGCAAAACGCATCTTTCGTCGCTCAGGCCGTGGACTGGATCCCGGAGGTCCTCTACGACATCGTCACGGCGGCGTTCAGGCACCGCGGTTTTTCGTTTATCCGCATCGTCCAGCGCTGTCCCGAGTGGTTGCCCAGCCTATTCGAGCCCTGGCTCCACGATCCGGACCGAATCCACCTGGTGCATCATGAGGACGGCATCCGGGTCAGTCCAGCCCTGGCGCGCGTCTATCGGAATCAGGAGCGCCACGATCCGTCCGACCTGGACCGGGCGCGTGAGATCGCATCGATCACCGACGCGATACCGGTCGGCATCCTGTATCGCAATCCCCAGGTACCCTGTTACGAGGACTTGCGAGAGACCGACTACCTGCGCACCACGGAATTCGTCAAGGCGGGGCTGGACGCCGAGCTCGACAAGTTCACGGTGTGGCCGACCGCGTAGGTGGTTAACGGAGCGATAGAACATGGACACCGTGCGCCAGGCCCGGGTGGCTTTTTATCTGACCGGCAAGCGGCCCGGGGCTGAACTCGAGCCCGTCGAGGGGATGGATCTGATACCGGCCCTGCTGAGCCGGTACTGCGATCTGGACTCGCTGCGGCACGATTATCCGCTGGTATTGCTCGAGCATGCGAGCCCTGCAGAGTGCGTGCAGTCGCTGTCCGGGCTTTTCGATACGCTACTTCGGCAGATTACACACGGAGAGGACGGTGAGCGTCTGAGTCGTCATTTACTGCGTCTCGAGACCGCCCTGCGTCGAGCTGCCGCAGGTGGTGGCGGCGAGGTGTTGTCGAAGCAGTGGGACCTGGCCGCAGCACGGATCGGCGCAGACGAAGACGCGGATTTGCGTGGCAGTCTCGAGCGGGCGCGCGCTGCTCTGAATGTAGACGGGGTGATCGCTGGCTGTGATACCCGGCTGCCGTCACGGCTGTTGGGTCACGCCTGGCAAGTGGCTCAGGAACACAAGGCAGCCCGGCTCCGCGATCAGATCGCCAGGCTGGTGCAGCGCCTGAGCGACATCCTGAAAGCGGATGTCGCCCGCTCGGAACGCGGCCGCAGTGCTGAATCGCTGGAGGCCGCTATCGGCGGTTCGGATGCGATGAGTTTCGACTTCCAGGCCATGTCCGCACTGCTGGTCCGCACCGCAAACCAGACGACGATTACCGAAACGCGTCGCCGCCGGCTGGAGCGGCTGCTCAGCGCGCTCGGGACCTATGATTTCGAGCCGCAGGCATTTCGCTTCGATAGCTGCGTGGCCGCGCTCGACGCCTGGCGCGAGCGCTACCCCATCCTGGTTGATGTGGCGCGAGCCATCGCGATAGCGGACCTCGAGATTGCCGGCGATTACCGCGAGGATAGGCATGACCCCTACTTCGAGGAGTATGGCGCGGACGGGCTGGCGCCGGAGGACCTCGCGCCGTTCGCTGATTATCTGGTCTGCGTCAACGCGGCGACCATGGATGCGAATGAGCAGGCCGCGCTGATGGAGCTGCTGTCATCGGGTCTGCCGATGAAGATCCTGGTGCAGACGGACGATATCCTGCAGGCGGCTCTGCCCGGCCTTGAGCCCCACGGATTTGGCCGTAGCGCGCTGCACTTCGCCAATATGGCGATGGGTCTGAATGAGGTCTATGTGTTGCAGGCGCCCGCCTCCCACCTGCTTCGATGCAGGGACTGGATTGCCGAAGGGCTCGCATTTCAGGGGACCACCATTTTCAGCGTATTCAGCGGGGCATCGGGCTTCGCCGGGAATCTGCCGCCTTACCTGCTGGCGGCGGCCGCTGTCGAATCCCGGGCGTTCCCGATATTTTCATTTAGCCCTGTAGCCGGTGCCGATCTCGCTTCGCGTTTCTTCCTGAGCGGTAATCCACAGACGGATCTGGACTGGCCGCTGCATTTGTTTTCTTACGAGGATCGGGAACGGCGCGGCGTCACGGAAGCGATCGCGTTTACCTTTGTCGATTTCGCAGCGCTGGACGAGCGTTTCGCCCGGCACCTCGCCCGCGTGCCGGCGAATGCACGCGATGAGCAGATGATCTCTGTCGGCGAGGCACTTGCCGCCGAAAATGACAGCGAGACCGAGAAGATTCCCTGTATTCTGATGGTCGACGGGCAAAATAATCTGCAGCATGTGCTGGTCGATGAAAGACTGCTCCGCGAGGCGCGCCGGTGCCGCGAAGCCTGGCATAGCCTGCAAGAGTTCGGTGGCATCCATAATTCTCACGCGCAGCGACTGCTGGAGGCGGCGCGCAGGGAGCGTGAACAGGAAGCGGAACTGGCGACCGACGCGGCGCCAGAACCGCCCGCTATATCCGCACAGCCTGAGGCGTCTCCGGAAGCAGCGCCGATCGAGGACACCGCAGAACCGTCACCGGACGAGGCGTATATCGAGACGCCCCGCTGCACGACCTGCAACGAATGCACCCAGATCAACGACAAGATGTTTGCCTATGACGAGAACCGTCAGGCCTACATCGCCGACCGCGGCGCGGGGACCTATGCCCAGCTGGTGGAGGCGGCAGAGAGCTGTCAGGTCTCGATCATCCACCCGGGCAAGCCGATCGATCCGGATGAACCCGGGCTTGACGATCTGATCAAACGGGCCGAGCCGTTCCTCTAGCGTTGTTGCTGTCTTATCCGGGCCTGACTCATTGATCAGGCATGTTCACGAAGATCAGGATCAAGGCGCAGGACGCGAAGTACTGGAATGCGCCGTCCATCGACATGGTGCCCAGCTCGGTCTGCCACATCTGAAAGTACGCGCCGCCGAGCGCGCCGAAAAACCCGAACCAGACGACGACGCCCAGACCGCAACCCAACAAGGCGTTCTGTTTGGCGCCGTTGAATCCCGCTGGCGCTGCCTTTCGGCACGACCAAAGATCCCACGCGCCCTTGAGCGCAAATCCGCCCGCTGCCAGCTCGGTGGCGATAATGACTGTCAACGCCAGCCAGACGAGCATCGGGCTCGTCACCGCGGGTCCGATCGAGGCCGGATAGTACTCGTGACCGGACATCCCGGGAACGATGCCGACGACCTGAAGCGCTGCCTGGATATTGACGAGGTTCTGTAGCGCATACAGCAGCGCCATCAGGCCGACCAGCGCGACCAGCGTTATTTTGAGATAACGATTGGCCATGGATTTCCCCCTCTTTCACAGTGCAAGGCCATACTAGCCCGGATGGCAGGCTTGGCTGAGGCCTTCTGCCGGCTTGCGCTGGTGTTGGTGGTCAACTAACTCTTTAACAATGCGACTATTTTTTGAACTCAGGCGCCGCAATGTCCCGCGGATGGCGGCGCTGTATGCGGTGACCGCCTGGCTGATCATGCAGGTGGCCGAGGTGATGATCGGTCTGGCCGGGCTGGATCCGTCGCTGGGACGGGTCGTGTTGGGCGTGCTGGCGGGCGGATTTCCGCTGGCTCTGATGCTGGCCTGGTTCTACGAAATCACGCCGGGGGGTGTGAAGCGGGAAAAAGACGTCGATCGGTCCGAGTCCATAAGCCATGTCACGGGACGGCGGATGGACTTTATCGTTATCGCGTTGCTCACTGCCGCCGTAGGGTTTTTCGCTTTCGATAAATGGTGGCTGGGTCGCGATACCGAAGCTTCTATCGCGGTGTTGCCGTTCGTCAATATGAGCGGCGATCCCGCTCAGGAACACTTCAGCGACGGCATATCTGAGGAATTGTTGCATCGGCTTGCACAGATCTCCGATCTCCACGTGGCCGCGCGCACATCATCGTTCTATTTCAAGGGCAAGGATGTGGCGATCGGGCAGATCGCGAGCGAGCTCGGGGTCAAATCGGTGCTGGAAGGTAGCATCAGGAAAGCAGGTGACACGATCCGGATCACCGTGCAGCTGATCAACGCCAGCGATGGATACCATATCTGGTCGCAGACGTTTGACCGCCAGATCGATGATGTCTTTTCGATCCAGGACGAGATCGCCACCAAAGTGGTCGAATCGCTGAAGGTGTCACTGCTGGGCGCAGAGCAAAGCCGGCTGAGCCGCCGACCCACCGACAATATCGCCGCCTACGATGCCTATCTGCTTGGCCGCCAGATGATGGCCCGCCGCACCAGCGGCTCGCTGCAGGAGGCGGCCGGACACTTTGCCGAGGCCATTCAGCTCGATCCGGATTTCGCCCTGGCTTACGTCGGGCTGGCCGATACCTATGCGTTGTTGGGTTCTTACGGCGGACTGGACACACAGGCGGTTCAAAAACAGGCCGAACCGGCACTGGAGCGGGCTCTGGAGCTGGATCGTCAACTCGGGGAAGCGTATTCGAGCATGGGTGGGCTGCGCCTGCTGCAGGGCAACTTTACCGGCTCCGAAACCGCCTACCAGCGCGCCATACAACTCAGCCCGAACTATGCCCCGGCGTATCTTGGATACGGCATGTTGATGAAGCGGGGTTTTGGGCGGGTCGAGGCCGCGCTGGAATTACACCAGACCGCGCTGGGGCTGGATCCGCTGTCGACCCCGATCAACATGGCCGTGGTGGAAGACCTGCATGAGCTCGGGCGATTCGAGGAAGTGCGCGAGCGTTGCCAGCGCGTGATCGACATCGATCCGGATTATCCACGCGCCTACACCATCATGGCGGATCTGTACTGGGAAGTTTTTGGACAGCTGGACGAAGCCGTCGACTGGCTTTACAAGGCGATCGACATCGATCCGGGGAATCCTGACCACGCCCGCTGGCTGGGCATGGTCTATCTGGACCTGGGTGACTTCGAGGCCGGCGAGCGCTGGATGCGACACGCGATGGATATGGCCCCGAACCAGTATTCATCCTTGTGGGCGGCGATCTATCTGGCCCGACATACCGGCGAACAGGAGGACGCCGTCAACGCGGCCAATGCCATGCTCGAGATGGCGCCGGACAACTGGTTATCGCTGTTGATCCTGCGCGATGCGGACTACCGGGACGGAAATATCTCCGTAGCCCTGGAGCGATATCGTGAGGCGAAGCCTGATCTTTTTGAAAACGAGGCGCCGGTCATCGATGCGACCAACTTCGGCTGGGCGATCGAAATCGCCAACGTCCTGATCAGGGCTGGCCAGCGTGACCATGCCGAGATCCTGTTGCAGGGAGCTCTCTCCGCAATCCAGACGCGGCCGCGTCTCGGATTCAGCGGCTACGGTATCAGCGACGTGGAAATCCACGCGCTGATGGGAGACCGGGAATTTGCGCTGGATCTGCTGGCAAGGGCAGTCGGGGAGGGATGGCGATCGGGTTGGCGCATCGGCACAGAGCGCAATAACAACCTGGCCAGTTTGCACGGTGATCCGCGTTACCAGGCCGTCCTCACGGAGATCGAGGCCGATATGGAAGCCCAGCTGAATCGGGTCAATGCTCTCCGGGGCGAGGAATTGGCGCCATAGCCGGAGCGTTTCGCGTGCGCTGCCGACCGATACTGGTCGGTTTTTCCCCAAGTCATCCGAGTCATATCGGGATGGGTCCGCCATGACTGCGGCCGAAGTCCGCGTGACGCCGGGAGGCCAGGGCTCGCGGCTTGGCCCTGTGTTGGGGTTTCTTACACAACTTGACCAAAACAAGGCGAAAATGTCGGTGCGGTTTACACTTGCTGTTTAACAGTTAAATTATCTTCTTTAAAAACAGAGGGTTGAGATTTGGCCCGAAAATTGCTCTGTCTTATTTGAACAAATTTTCTCAATTACCGAATGGCCATCAGTGGAGACCCCTCACTGTGAATTACCGCATCGCAATCGCCGCTCTTCTACTCGGCTTTGCTTCGACGACCCACGCCACGCCGGTGACCTGGGACGGGAACGGCAATACCTACGACATCTTTACCTTCGAAGGCTCATTGACGTGGGATGAAGCGCGGACCCTGGCTGAGGGCATGGGCGGCCACCTGGTCACGATCACCTCCGAAGCGGAAAACGACTTCGTTGCAGGCCTCGTCGACGACCAGGGCGTTGGTAATCGCGAGCGCTACTGGCTCGGGGGTTATCAGCCATTTCCCGACGTTGACGAAAGCGTCTGGGCCTGGGTGACGGGTGAAGAGTGGGATTACACCAACTGGGCGCCTGGTGAGCCGAACAACGGGGTGAATGAGACGCAGCACTGGCTGCACTACTGGCCCGACGTCGGACTCTGGGACGACATGGAGAACAGGGCAGTGATGGATGGCTTCGTGATCGAATACGAGGTGCCGGAACCCACAAGCCTGGCGCTGCTGGGTGCCGGCCTGCTCGGATTCGGGCTGACGAGGCGCCGCCGCCAGGTCTGAGTCTTACCGGTTCAGAGTGAGAAAAACCCGCCCAAGTGGCGGGTTTTTTGTTGGACACATTATCGCGGGACCGGACGATCAACTCCGCGCCAACGCCTCCGCACGTTTCTCATTGACCAGCAGCAGCAGATCGGCCGCCGCCTCCGCATCGCACAGGGCTCGATGGTGCTGCTTGAGCGGCACATCGAACTCGGCACACAGGGCGCCGAGGCTGTACGACGGCAGGCCCGGATAGAGCCGGCGCATCGAGGAGCAGGTGCAGAGCTTTGCGTGGCGAAAGCGGTGCCCAAGACGCGCGTACTCCCGGCTCACGAAACCGAAGTCGAAATTGACGTTGTGCGCGACGAAGATCGCGTCGCCGATGAATGCGGCGAACTCATCGGCAATATCGGCAAACTGTGGCGCGCCGGCCACCATTTCGTCGGTGATGCCGGTCAGACGGGTGATCTTCGGCGGGATCAGCCGTTGCGGATTGACCAGGCTCTGAAAGCGATCGACGACTTTGCCGTTGCGCATCTT
Organism: Gammaproteobacteria bacterium; assembly: GCA_049669065.1. Taxonomy (GTDB): domain Bacteria; phylum Pseudomonadota; class Gammaproteobacteria; order Steroidobacterales; family XN24; genus CAMYOC01. The sequence continues at coordinate 10,825 of JBATKC010000097.1, read as the reverse complement.
GACCGCGGCCAGTTCGGTAATCCGATGTTGTTCGCCGCTGCCGCCGGTGGTCTCCACGTCCACCACCACGTAGGTCTGCTCCGGATCCAATACCCAGCGGATCCGCAAAACGCCGGCACGCAGACCCGCCTCCTGCAGCTGCTCCAGGCGCACCAGCTGATTGCGTCGGAGCTGATCGCCCGGCGCCTTGATCTCGACAAAGCGTGCGCCGTCTTCGTCGATCACCAGCAGATCGGGGAAACCGTAGCGGGTATCGGGATACCCACGACACATCCGTCTGAGGATGCCGGCGACTGCGACCGCTTCGGCATGATCGAGCAACGCGAACACCTTTTCCGCCATCGATCGGCGCCAGCGGAATACACCGTTCGCGGTGCCGAAGTAACGGGTGCTGGTTTTGAGCAAGCGCCGTTTTGTGTCTTCGACATTCGACAGATCGGCCAGTTTATCTTCGATGATCGATGCATGCAGTGCGTAAAACGAACCGTCCCGGAGCGATGACGGCAAGCCCTCGAATGGCGAATGCAGTACTGTCGAATCCGCGGCGAATAACTCATCCCAGAACAACAACCCGAACAGCGACCGCCACAAGGTATTTTCCGCGCGGAACGCGCGTTGGCCGCAGCTCTCAAAGTGCGAGATCGCCGCCTGTTCGGGGTTGCCGCTATGGGCCTCGTCCAGTTCGATTGTATCCGCGGCGCGCAGCGCGTCGGTCAGCGACGAGGTGCGCTTGCGACCGAACTTCTGTTGATAAAGGTCGTTGGCGAAGAACCACTCCTCATCGCTACGCGGATTGTCCAGACAGGCCTCCAGATGCCGCCGCGCTTGTTCTCGCTGTCCCTTCGCCAATAGCAGACGCGCGATCCGCTCGCTGCATTCGGCCGAGTCGCCGCGTGCGTAGAAGCGCATGGCCGCATCGGCCGCGCCGGCTTTTTCCTGCTCGCGTCCCACGGTGTAGGCGAGCCGATCGCGCAGCCGCGCGGCGGCCTCGAAAACGGGCTCCGGCCACGTCGGCACTTCGTCAGTCAGCCTTTCACGCTCGCGCTCTGTGCCGTGGTCGAAGATCCTGATGCGGCTGGCGAAATAGTAGGTCTGCAGTGCTTCTTCACGGTCCGAGAAGCGTGCCTCATAGGCGTCCGTAAATGCATGGGTGCGGACCAGACCCATATCACGCATGGTGAAACGAGACAGCCCGTCGCGGCACTCCCCAAAATACAGAAACAGAAGAAAACGCACCCAATCCACCCGCCGCTGGACCAGCAGCCGGCTGCGGTCGACGCTGGACATGAACGCCGACGGGTCGCAGTGCTGATGCACGAAGTTGATCAATTCCGCTTTCTTGAGCGATCGGCTGAGTCCCGGGAAAGATGGTGCGACAGCGGTGTAGATCTCGGATTTGGTCAATGATGCGAGCAGGTCCTCGAAAAGCCCGGGTCCCGGCGACCCGACCCAGGCTGCGGACCTTAGCTCCACCAGCGGCCGCTCGAGGTCTCCGATCTCCGGATATCTGAGTTTGTTGGTGGCGAAGATCCGACCCTTGCGATTGACCAGCCGTACATAGAGGCACTGGGCATTGTGATCCAGCTGTCCGAACGCGTCGATCAGCCCGTGCTCCTCTGTCGAGAGGACGTGCCCGTAATGGGCTGAGACGAAATCCAGCAGCTCCAGAAAGTGCCGCCGGTAGTAAAAAGTAGGTAGATCACGCTGGCGACCGCGGAACCCGCCCGCCGCCGGGCGGATGCTGTTAGCGATCTGTGTCCGTGCACGCGTCATGAGTAGTCCGTCTGTTGGCGTTGGCAAAGTCCACGAAGCCGGCGCGACGGCTTACAGGCACATGTAACGAATTGGCGGAATGGAGATCCTGCCGTGCCGGCTACTGGGAGAGGGGTATTCTAAACACGACTGGATGATCCCCATCCATCCTCGTCGCTTCGACGGTTCAGCAACAAAAAGGGGGAAGCCCGGGGAGAGGCGATCGAGGCAGCTCGCATGGGTTCCGGTCTCTGTTCACAGCATCGCCCACCCGGGCTTTTGACATTGCCGGGATTATTTGCTATATTTATCAGCCACTTAAGCAATCCTCGAGGTTTGATCATCAGTATTCGACGCCCTCCAAGAGCCCTCTTCCTGGCTCATGCCTGCCTGATCGCCATCCTTGGCCTCATCATCTCCTTCGCCTTCTGATCCGCCGAAAACCGACGCGGGCTGCGCCCGTTTGTCTGTACGCCAAATTCGATTTTTATTTGACCTGATCAGGAGGAATCTCTCCCTATGAGTGCACGACTATATGCTAGCAAGGCTCACGAAACACCCGTTGAGATCGGTGTCGATCGGCAGGACAGAAAAGCCCTGGCCAACGACCTGTCCGTCGCTCTCGCAGACACCTATATGCTCTACGGAGATACGCAGTCGGTCCACTGGAACGCAACCGGACCGTTGTTCTACAGCCTGCACAATCTGACCGAGGCCCAGTATGGCGATCTGGCTGACGCCGTCGATAACCTGGCCGAACGGATCCGGGCGATCGGTTTTCCGGCCCCCGGTGGTTTGCGCCGCATGGTCTCGCTCTCGCAGCTGCCGAATCAGCCCGAACCCCAGTCCACCAAGGAGATGATCCAGTGGTTAGTGGAAGGCAACGAGCGATGCGCCCGGAGCCTGCGTGAAGCGGTCAAGCGAGCCGAAGAGTCTGACGACGTCAAGACCGCGGACCTGCTGACCCATCGGATCGGACAGCACGAGGAGAACATCTGGATGCTGCGTTCGATGCTCGCCTGAGGCAGACATCGCCGATGCGGCGCCTGGCTGCCCAGGGCAGGCGCCGCCAACCTGACGAGCATTCGAAATCCCGTTTAAGAACCACATTGGAGAAATCGATAACATGAATATTAAAGACAACCTCGAGCAACAGCTCCAGGCCCGACTCGATGAATGGAAGGCCGACATCGACAAGGCCGAGGCCAAGGCCAAGAGCGAGAAAGCCCACGCCGACGCCGAAAAAGCCGAAGCGGATATCCGGAAAAAACTGTGGTCCAACGTCGACAGCTTGCGAAAAAAGGTAACAGCTGCCGAGCAGCAGCTCGCCCGGCTCAAGGATTCGACCGAGGAGCAGGCCAGCCGCCTCAAGGATGAGGTGACGCGTCTCGTCGCTTGAGTCCGACAGATAACGACGTGCTATGGACGGACTGCGTCATGGCACGCCCACCAAAAACCGGCTGACTGATCCAACATCTCGGTACGCTGGAACAAGAACCCCGCTTCCGCGGGGTTTTTTGCTGCTGCAAGAACATGCTCGCCGGCATGTCGTGATCGCTTAATCCACTTCGCCAGGTTCGACAAAATCGCCCGCTTCGGCCATGATCCTGCCAGTCACGGGATAGCCTGAATCTCTATGTCTCTGTTCGAAGAACTCAAGCGACGTAACGTCTTTAAGGTCGCCCTGCTCTATCTCGTCGCTGCGTGGCTGATCCTGCAGGTCGCCGACGTGCTGTTCGATGCGCTCGAACTGCCCGCCTCCTGGCTCCGTCTGGTGCTGGCGCTGCTGGTGCTCGGTTTCCCGCTCGCAGTTATTTTTTCCTGGGTGTTCGAGATGACGCCCGAGGGGCTAAAGCGCGAACGGGATATGGACCGCACGACGGGTGTCTCCGCCAAGACCACGCGGATCAATATCCTGATTGCCGTGCTGCTCGTGCTCGCCATCGCAACGGTGGCGGTCGACCGTATGTTGCCGGAGCAGCCGGAGGTGGCAGACGTCGCTGCCGAAACCACGCAACCGATTCCCGTCGCGGATCCGGCCGCATTGGCGGCAGCGAAGTTTGCACCGCCGCCAGTTCGTTCGATCGCCGTGCTGCCATTCGTCAATATGAGTGCCGATCCGGAGAACGAGTATTTCGCTGATGGCCTGTCCGAGGAAATCCTGAACTTCCTCGCCGGCGTCCCCGGTCTGCAGGTCACGGCGCGGACCTCCTCGTTCCAGTTCAAGGGCAAGAATGCGGATGTGCGCGAGGTCGGCGAAACGCTGAATGCCGCCCATGTGCTCGAAGGCAGCGTGCGGCGCTCCGGAGACCAGGCGCGCATTACCGCCCAGCTGATCCGGGCCGCTGACGGCTATCATCTCTGGTCCGAGACCTATGACCGGACCATGGAGGATACGTTCGAGGTCCAGACCGATATCGCCGAGAGCGTATCCCGTGCGCTCGGAGTGGTGCTGGACGACCAGCAACGACGGCGCATGCAGACCGCCGGGGTGCGCGACGTCGAGGCGTTTATCGCCTTCCAGAAAGGCCAGGCCAGGTTCTGGCAGGCACACAGCCACGAGATCGACATGCCGACCATGGCCGAGGCGGCAGAATGGTTTACCGAAGCCCTGCGCCTGGAGCCGCGTTTCGCCAGCGCCTACTTCATGCGCAGTGATTACCATGCCCACCGGACGACGCTATACGGGGTAGAGGACGCAGAGCGACAGCTGGCCTATGCCGCTTACATGAATGACCTGGACGCTGCTATCGCCAATGTGTCCTCGGCAGACGAGCGCGCGCTGATAGAAGTCGACCGGACCATGGCATCGGATAACTGGCGTGCGCTGCCTGAGCGATTTGATGCCGCGCTGGCCTCGAGGAGCTGCGCCGAGGGGGTGTGGATCGAGCTGGCGCCGCCGTTCGGGAAGGCCGAAGAATATCTTGCCTACACAAAGGCGATGATCGAATGCGACCCGCTGAATTTCTATTATTATTATTCGGCTGGCCTGTCCGCGCTCTGGATCGGACGAAAGGACGAGGCCATCGAGCTGACGCTCCGCGGCCTGGACATCAAGCCGGATGATCCGTTCCTTGAAGCGGGGCTGGTGATGGCGCTGCTCGCCCAACAACGATATGAAGAGGCGCGGGAACGCGCGGCCAGCCGCGATCTCTGGAACCGGGAGCTGAAGCTGGCGCTGGTGGACGCCGCAAGCGGCGATATGGAGTCCGCCCGGGCGAGGGCTGCTGAGGTCATAGCCGGGTCCGGACCCTGGCTGAAGATGTACCACACGCTGCAACTCAACGCGGTCACCGGGCAGCGGGAAGCGGCGAACGAGGCGGCGGCCTGGTTCGACAGATTACCCATGGGCCCGATGATGCTGATCGGTGCCATCAGTGAGTGTCTGTGCGGCGCACCGTTTGATCTGGAGGCGACGCCGGTATTCAAACAGCGGCTCGAGGAAGCCGATGTTGTGTGGCCGCCGGCAACAATCATCGACTATCCGGCCATGCGGCGCTGATCGATCGCGCTTTCTCCCGGCGGATAAAAAGTGTCAGGTTTACTTTCGCCCGAAAATAAACCTGACACTTTTTAAGATTGCGTTATGCGACCGGGAGCACGTACAGGGTGACGGCGAGGAAATGGCACACGCCACCGCCGAGCACGAACAGATGCCAGATGGCATGGTTGTATGGCAGCCGGGTCGCTGCATAGAACAACGCGCCAACCGTATAGCTGATGCCGCCCGCCACCACCCAGGTCATCGCGTCCGTGCCGATGGCTGCCGATAACTGGGGCGCGGCGATCACCACCAGCCAGCCCATCGCCAGATAGCTGAACAACGACATCTTCGGGTAGCGGTGCCGCAGCCACAGTTTGGTGATGATCCCGGCCGTGGCCAGCGCCCAGATGGCGCCGAACAGCCACCAGCCGGTGCCGTTGCGCATCGCAACCAGCACAAACGGCGTGTAAGTGCCCGCGATCAGCAGATAGATCGCGCAATGATCCAGCAGCTTGAACAGATGTTTCCGCGGCGACGCCGGCCAGGCGTGATAAAGCGTCGAGGCCAGGAACAGCGCGATCAGGCTGGCCCCGTAAACGGAGCTGGCCACGATACGCCAGGGATCGGCGGCGGCGATCGACAGAAACAGCATCCAGGTCAGACCCGCGATGCTCAGGATCACGCCGGCGCCATGGGTGATCGCGTGGGTCAATTCTTCGGCCAGCGTGTATTCAGCCGGGTTCTTGAGCATGGGAGGATGACCGGTGAGCGGGCCCGCCAGCGTGGCAGCCCTTAGAAACTAGTCAGATCATCATACGCCAGGCGCGGTTGGCTTGATATGGAAACCGCAATCACCCGCGACTGGACTGCACCACGATCACCACTCCGAACAGGGTGACAAACATGCCGGTCAGCTGGGTGCCGGTCAGGGCCTCGTCGAGCACCCACCATCCGAGCACCGTGGCGAATGCCGGGGTGACATAGGCGATGGTCGACAGCCGCGCCGGGGTCGTGTGGCGGATCAGCCAGACATAGGTGCCGTAGGCCAGGCAGGAGCCGAACAGGGTCAGATAGACCAGACCCCCGACGCCTGCTGTGGTCCAGGCCACCCTGGCCGCCTCCCCGGCCATCAGCCCCATGACCAGCAGAATCAGACCGCCGATCAGCATCTGGCAGCCGGCCAGCATCAATGGTGACATCTCCAGCCCGGCGTTGCGGCCGTAGATGGTGCCGCCGCACCAGAACAACGACGACGCCACGATCGCGGCCATCGGCAACAATTGGCGGACCTCGCCGGGACCCTGGGGCAGAACCAGCAGCGCAACGCCTGCAAATCCGACCGCGATCCCCAGCCAGGTGCCACGGCTGATCGGCGTGCCCTTTGGTCCAAAGCTGCCGAACCAGGCCATCCAGAACGCAGAACTCGCGATCAACAAGGCCGCCTGATTCGACGGCACCCATTGTTCAGCCCAGGTCACCGCGCCATTGCCCACCGTGACCAGTGCGATGCCCATGATCGCGATGACCGACCAATCGCGTTTTTGTCGTGGAATAGACGCGCCGCGCAGCATCGAGACGCCGATCAGCAACAGACCAGCCACGGCGAAGCGGATGCCTGCCAGCAGCCCCGGCGGGATATCCATCACCGCGATCCGGATCGCCAGATACGTGGAGCTCCAGACGCCGTAGACGACAATCCAGGCGGCGATCAACTGGCCCCGGGTGGCTCCGGTTGGGCTCGCGGACATGTGCGGTTCGCGTGCCGGTCAGCCGGGCCGACGCGTGGCCGCCTTGTACATCCACCAGCCCAGCGCCGCCACCACGATCAGCCCGGGAGTGCCACCAAACGGCTCATCAGCGATGGCCAGTATGCCGGCGTCGCCGCTCAGCACGATAGGGATGGCGAGGAAGATCCCGACCAGGGCTTCGCCGGTGATCAGACCGGCGGCGGTCAGCATGCCAATGCGCGCATTGCGCTCACGCGCGGCTGGATCCGCGTGGCGCGCGTTCAAACGCTCGGCCGCGGCGGCGATCAGACCGCCGGCAAAGATCGGCACCGACAATTCCAGCGGCAGATAGATCCCGACGGCCACCGCCAGCACCGGCGCATGCCATTTCGTCTCGCGCTTTTTCAGATACTCGTCAATCGCGATGATTACCGCGCCGATACCGACACCGATGGCGACCATGTTCCAGGGCAGTCCAGCCCCAAACACGCCTTTGGCCACCGATGCCATCAGCATGGCCTGGGGCGCGAGCAGCGCGTTAGGGTGCGCTTCGGTGGGTGTGCCCATGCCATAGGCCTGCAGCAACAGATTGAGGATCGGTGCCATCACCAGCACCGCGGAGATCACGCCGACGCCCTGCATCACCTGCTGTTTCCAGGGTGTCGCGCCGAGGATGTAGCCGGCCTTCAGATCCTGCAGATTGTCGCCGGCGATCGCGGCCGCGGAACAGACCACGGCGCCGATCATGATCGCGGCGGCGGGGCCCACGGTCGAGCCGATGCTCTCCGGCCCCATCAGCCACAGCAGCACCAGCGAGGAGAACAGGATGGTGGCGATGGTGATACCGGAGATGGGATTGTTCGACGAGCCGACAAGACCCGCCATATAGGCCGCGACCGAGGAAAACAGGAACCCGGCCACCACCATGATCAGCGTCATCGGCAGACTGACGCCGAGACCGATGCTGTCGCTGATGTTGTTGTAGACAAAAAAGATCGGGATCACGAACAGCGCGATGCCGGCGAGCACGAACTGCATCGGCGTGTCGCGCTCGCTGTGGTGGACGACTGCGCTGGTTCCAGCGGACATCTGTTTGAGTCCGCTGCGTACGCCGGAGACCAGTGAGCCGCGCATCGAGATCAATGCCCAGATGCCGCCGATCAACATCGCACCGACACCGAGATAACGGATCTGCGAGGTCCAGATCTGGAACGCCACGTCGGTGGCGCTGGCGCCCTCGGCCATCATCTGCATCAGCACCGGATCGGTCTCCAGATACAGGGAGCTGTAGATCGGGATCGCGATAAACCAGGAGATCGCGCCGCCGGCGCAGACCAGCGTGGCGATATTCAGACCGACGATATAGCCGACGCTGAGCAGCGCCGGCGACAGGTTGGTGCCGATATAGGCGATACCGTTGCCGGCAAAGGTCGCCGCCTGTGCGGTCTCGCTCCACAGGCGCAGCCCGGAGGCGGCGAGTTTGGTGACCGCGCCGGCCAGCGCCGCCAGCGCCAGCTGGACTACCCCGCTCTTGGGGTCGTCACCGACCTTGAGCACTTCCGCGGTGGCCTTGCCTTCCGGGAAGGCGAGCCCTTCTTCGACGATCAGCGAGCGGCGCAGAGGGATGGTAAACAGCACACCGAGCAGACCGCCCAGCCCGGCGATGACCGACACCCACCAATAGTCGAACGCATCCCAGTAGCCGAGCAGCACCAACGCGGGGATGGTAAAGATCACACCGGCGGCCACTGACTCACCGGCCGAGGCCGCAGTCTGCACGATGTTGTTCTCGAGGATGTTGGATTCGCGGAACAGGCTGAGGATACCCATCGAGATCACCGCAGCCGGGATCGAGGCAGACACAGTCATGCCCGCGAAAAGGCCCAGATAGGCGTTGGCGCCGGCCAGGACCATCGACAGGATGATGCCCAGCACGATCGCCTTGACGGTCAGCTGCGGCAGCGGCGCGGCATTACTCATCGATGTGACTCCAGCGAAAAAACCAACAGCCCGGCCGGTGCCGGGCTGTCATGGGGTTACCAGCCGCAGGTCTTGCCCGCGTTCTTCTGTTCGAGCCAGGCCATCAGCGGGGCGAAGTAATCGACGATCGCCGAAGCGTCCATCTCGCGGGTCCCGATGGCGGCTTCCAGCGTGTCCTGCCAGGGCTGGCTGCTGCCGTAGCCCATCATGGTCCAGAGCTTCTCGCCGGCTTCCTTGCTGTCATAGATCGAGCAGCTGTACAGCGGTCCTTTATGCCCGGCGGCTTCGCACAGCGCCTTGTGGAACTGGAACTGCAGGATGTGCGCCAGGAAATAACGGGCATATGGCGTGTTGGCGGGCACGTGGTACTTGGCGCCCGGATCGAAATCTTTTTCGCTACGCTCCACCGGCGGCACGATGCCCTGGTAGCGGGTACGCAATTCCCACCAGGCGGCGTTGTACTGATCGGGCGATATTTCGCCGGAGAACACGCCCCAACGCCACTGATCCACCAGCTTGGCAAACGGCAGGAACGCGATCTTGTTCAATGCCAGACGCATCTGTTGGTTGATCACGGATTCTTCGCTTTCGGGTTGCGCCGGGATCAGACCGATGCGGGCGTAATAGCCGGGGGTCATCGACAAGTTGAGGGTATCGCCGATGCCCTCATGAAAACCGTCATGGGCACCCTTGCGGAACAGATTTGGCAAGTGGTTATAGGCCAGGTAGTAATAGATATGCCCGAGCTCGTGGTGGACCGTCTCGAATTCCACCTGGGTCGGGACGATGCATTGCTTGATGCGGACATCGTTCTCTGCCGGGTTCATGTTCCACGCGCTGGCGTGACAGACCACGTCCCGATCCCGTGGCCGGGTCAACATCGAGCGCGCCCAGAAGATCTCCGGCAGTGCCGGCATGTCTAGCGATGTAAAAAAGCCCTCGGCGGTCTGCGTCATGCTCAACGCGTCATAGTCCTTGCCGCGTAGCGCCGCGGTCACGTCCAGATTGGTGACGCCCGGATAGGGCTCGACGATATCGTAGATCCGGCCCCACTGTTGAGACCACATGTTGCCGAGCAGATGCGCCGGGATCGGGCCTCCGGGCGGGACGCGATCGGCGCCATATTTGTCGGTCAGCTCGTCGCGGACATAGCAATGCAGTGCTTCGTAGAGCGGTGCGACCTGTCCCCACAGACGTTCCACTTCGATCTCGAATTCGCCCGGGCTCATGTCATAGCCGGAGCGCCACATCTCGCCCATGTCGCTGTAGCCGAGTTCGCCGGCGCCTTCGCGGGTCAGTTCGGCGAAGCGCCGGTAGTCTGCGCGCATCGCCGGGGAGACCGTTCGCCAGCCTTGCCAGGCCTCGAGCTGGGCATCGTAGTCCCGGGAGCTGGCCAACACTTCCGAGAGCTGCTGCAGCGTACGGCAGGATTTTGGGCCATCAGGACAGTATTTGCCGGCCCCATACATGCCCGCAATGCGGCTCTGAATCTCGGTGGTCTCGAGCAGCCGATCCGGGTCGGACGGCACCGACATGTGCTTGGGCATGTAGTCCGCGCGTCGCAGCATCGTCATCATGCGCGCCGTCTCGGCATCCATCTCCGCGCCTTGATAAGCCTCGGACTCAGCGATCAGGCGACCCATCAGCTCACCGATCCGGGCGTTGGCCTTCGAGGCCAGCAGCGCGGTGTCCTCATTTATATACGTGACGCTGACCCAGGACGCTGCGCCCTGCTCCAGGTCCAGTTCATCGATTTCGGCATTGGCGCGGGCGATAAACGCCGCCGCGGACTCGGCCGGCGCCTCAGAAACCGCCACAGCTTCGATCGGTTCGGCAGCTTGCCGGGGCTGCGGGCTCGCGTCGCGGTCGCAGCCGGCAAGGC